>JBDSOK010000194.1:0-7180 GCA_039914845.1 Nitrospiria bacterium
CGAGGCGGTCCTTCGCCGCCTGGGTCCACGGCAGACGGCCCTGGGCCAGATCATCGGCCGCCTGCTTGAGACCGGCCTCGCCGCCCATTTGGCCCATCGAGGTATTCTTCCACTCCGCCAGATGTTCCGCGGTGATCACCGCGATGCCCTGCTCGCGGGCCCGTTTCTCGGCGAGTTTCTTGACCATGCCTCGCAGGAAGAGCGGCGCCAGTTTCAGTCGCTCAAGCGCGGCTTCGTTCCAGCGGACGTCGAGATCGGATGAGGCCATGGATGGACCCTATGCGTGGGGGACGGGGCGTCCGCCGAAGACCGCGCGCGCCAGCCCGTCCCAAAATAACGTGCGCCACTTCAACGATCGCATGGCGCCCTCGCGGATCAAGTCCCGGCCTCCATCAGTCTCCGCGTGGCGCGCGATCAAGGCGTTGAAGATATTCGCGTGCTCGACGTCTTCCTCGACGTGCAGCGTGAAATAGCAGAACTGCTCATCGGTCAGGGTCGTGTTGCGGCGGATGCCGGCAATGAGCGATTGAAACATCGTGGGGATCGAGAACTCATGCCCCGGCCCCACCGCGCCGAGCCCGACCCGGAAATCGCTGTCGCGGGTCAGCGCCAGATGCGCTCGCGTATAGGCCTCGGTCTCTGGCAGAAGGCGGACGCGGCCCCACTCTTCCTCGCGGACACCGAGGGCGGAAAGAAAATCTCGGTATAAGTGGACGTGGCTGCGGAAGATGGTGGCCTGGCCGACCGAGGCGTCCCGCCCGCTGACCGCCCCGAACTCATCGTCGAACACGTGGCGGAACAGGGTCGCCGCATCACGATCCGGAATCTTCGGCAGCAGGTTCGTCATATAGGTCGTGAACACTCTGACGAGCTGGTAATGCTGGAGACCGAAGGCGCGCAGTTGATCCAGAGTGAGGACCTCGGACGCAAAGCGCGAAAGAAACGGATGCCGGACCGCCTCATGGGCCATGATCTCCCGTTCCAACTCCCGGATGAACGTGAGGGCTTGGGGCGAGGGCGAGACGGAAACCTGTTCCATGGCCAGTAGGCGGTCAGCCCCCCATGAATTTCGCGAAGGCCGTCTTGGCGTGATCCATCATATCGGCGCTCACCTCCGTCCGACCCTCCTCGCGCGCCATCCGTTCAATCTCTTTCTTGGCCATCGGACGGATAAAAAACGGGATGTTCTCCAGCCGCTGCGACGCCTCGGGGCTCCAGGCCAATTCGGCCGTGGTCCCCTTCTTATAGAGATCGAGCATGGCCTGCGTCACGAAGCTCTCGCCCGTGGTCCGCGCGTAGGCTTCCACTTCGGTACGCACCGTGGGGCGCACAAAATCTGGGATCTTGGCCAGCCGATCCAGCGCCTCAGCGCTCCATTCCAGACCTGCCGGGCCGGCCGCCGATGTTCCCGCGCCCATCGAGGCCACCATCGACGAGAAGGGACAACTCCCGCCGCTCGCGTCTCCGGACGACGGCGCCGGAATCCCCGCCAGGCCGGCGGAGGCTGAAAAAGCCGGGACCGGGCACTCGGCGCTGTCCTTCAACGTCTCGCGCGTCAGTTCGAACGCCTCGGGGGCCGTCGTCCGTCCGCCGATCTTCACCCCCAGCGCCTGCACCATTTGCGTTTCGCCGGGATTGGTGACCATCGAGAAGCGGGCCTTGCACGTGGGACACAGAAATTCGACGCCCAGGGTGCCCTCACCCGGCTTCTCGACTTTCTGAAAGAGCATGAACGCTTCGCAATTCAAACACACAAACTTCATGAACCTTCTCCTTCCCCAATCCTTCCCATGAACCCTTTCGCCCTACAGGGAGATGGTGCCACGGACGAGAGGCGGGCGCACTACAGATTTTTGGCCAGGATCTCCTTGAAATTCAAACAATCGACGATCCGCTGCGCGACCTCGTCAAAACGCTTGACCATGGGGTGCCCGCTGTCGATGATCGGCTCCCCGCGATCACAGCTCAGACTCAGCTCGCGATCGAAGGGGATCTTCCCCAACATCGGCACGTCAAGATCCCGGGCGACGGCCTCGACATCGCCGACGAACAGGTCGCTCTCATGACCGCATTGCGGGCAATGGTAGCCGCTCATGTTTTCCACTAAGCCGATGACCGGGATGCCGACATCCCGGGCGTACACCACCGATTTCCGCACGACGTCGGTGGTGACTTCCGACGGGGTCGTGACCACGACCGCGCCGTCCAACTCGGGCAGAAAATTCGCCAACGCCGGCGGCTTATCGGCGGCGGCGCCCGGCGGCAGATCGGCGAGCAAGAGGTCCAACTCACCCCAGGCGATGTCGGCGAGAAACTCGCGAATGACGTTCATCTCCAACATGCCCAGCCAGACGGGGCTCAACTCCATGGACCCCTTCCACCGCACCGGGGCATGCTCGTCGCGCAACAGAAAATCCATCGACGCCACACGGATGCCCAGCGGGCCTACCGGCGGCGTCGCGCCGTTCGGCGTGCTGTCGAACCGTCGTCCGCTCATCCCCAGCATTTTCGGCACGCACGGACCGTTGAGATCGACATCCAGCACCCCCACCGCCTGCCCCCGTCGCGCGAACGCCAGTGCGAGGTTCACCGTGGTCATGCTCTTGCCCACGCCGCCCTTCCCGCTCATCACCACGATCTTGCGCTTGATGCGGCCCATGCGCATCTTGACCTGCAGGGTGTGGTCGACGATCTGACGCATCACCTGCGCATCGTCGGGAAACTGCAGTTTGCCGAGTATGGTTTTCAGATCGTTGGATGGAGACATTTCGTCAGCCTTCGTGGTCCTCTTCGTGCTTCTTCCCGCAGCAACGGGATGGCCCGGAACGGGCCGGTGAATTACTTGGTGCCGAGGATCGCGTCCTTGGCGGCCTTGGCCACGCGGAACTTCACCACTTTCTTGGCCGGAATCTTGATGGCCGCGCCGGTCTGCGGGTTGCGCCCCATGCGGGCTTTTCGCTGCACGAGAACGAGCTTGCCCAGTCCCGGCAGGGTGAAGCCGTTCCGCGCTTCCTTATACGCCAAATTCACCAGGGTCTCTAATCCCTTGACCACGGTTTTGCGGGGCAAGTCCACCTTGGTGGAAAGGTGCTCGATGATCTGCGATTTGGTCATAGCCTTGGCCATACGATATCCTCCTGTCGATTGGCGAACCGACGCCCGCGGAGCGGGCGCATCGAAAAACGCGGCCATCATACAAGAAAACACCGGGAATGGGAAGGGGGCGTCCCTGTTGTACATTTTGGAGAAATATTGCTAGACTTCACTCGGCATTCAAACCGCAGGTTCATACCAAATTTGACTATCCGCCCCCAGCCAACCGACAGCGAATGACACGGGCGTTCGGCATCAAAGGACGCTTGGTGGCCCTCTTCACCCTGCTCTTCGGCCTCGCCGTGGGGGCCATGGCCCTGACGTCGTTTGCCTTCCAGCGGGCCTTCCTGGTGGAAGAAACCGCCAAGCGGGGCGATTTACTGGCCAAGAGTCTCATGATGAGCGTGCGGGATCCGTTGCTCGAACGCGACCTGTTGGGTCTTTCCTCCGCGGTCGAAGCCATCCGGCGCGAACCCGACGTCACCGCGGCCTGGATCGTCGATCACCGAGGCAAGGTCGTGCTGCGTTCCGACGCGCCGGCGCCGAATCTCCCGGTGAAGGCCGGATCGCCACCCGCTCCCGACGGGCAGACACGAATATTCGTCACCCCCATCACCTACGGCCAGCGGGCAATCGGGTCCGCCCATATCAGCCTGGGCATGACCCATGCCGAGGAGACGCTCGCCCGGACGCGCGCCCACGTCGTGCGCACGATGCTCTTCGGACTGATGATCGGCATGGGCGGCACGTTCCTGCTGGCGTGGGTCTTCGTCAAACCGGTGGAGCTGCTGCTCCAGGCGACCCGCGAGGCGGCCCACGGAAATCTGGATATTCAGGTCCCCGTGCAGCGCCGGGATGAAATCGGCGCCCTGGCCGAATCCTTCAACACCATGATCGCGAATCTGCGAGTGGCGGGAGATAATGTGCAGCGCGGCTACCTGGACATGACCCGGGCCTTGGCGGCGGCGATCGAAGCCAAGGACGAGTACACCAGAGGTCATTGTCAGCGGGTGTGCGCCTATGCGATCGAGATCGGCACGCGTCTGGCGCTGCCCGATCACACCATGCGCGATCTCGAACTCGCCGCCATCCTTCATGACATCGGCAAGATCGGCATCGACGAGAACATTTTAAGAAAGAGCAGCCGCCTCACCTACGCTGAAATGCAGGTCATGCACGAACATCCGGTCATCGGCGAGCGCATCCTGCGATCGGTGGAGCCGCTCCACCTCGTCGCCTCGTACATCGTCCACCATCATGAACACTATGACGGCAAGGGCTACCCCCAGGGGTCCAAGGGAGACGAGATCCCTTTGATCGCCCGGATCCTGGGCGTCGCGGACGCGTACGATTCCATGACCAGTCGGCGCCCCTATCGCGAGCCGTTGCCCGAAGCCGAAAGCGTCAAACGCCTCCGCGCCGACGCCGGCCGCCAGTTCGACCCTCACATTGTGGAGATCTTCCTGGAATTGCATGAGACCGGCGTCATCGAACGGATCAAGGAGCACACCAATGCGTGAGACCGGAAGAGGGACCGCGCGAGGGAGGAGCGCCCTGATCTGCGTCGCCCTCCTCGCCTGCACGGGGTGCGGCGTCCGGATTGTGACCGTCGCGCCGTCATCGACATCCGCACCGCGTCAATCTGAAACCGCGGTGACCCGCCCCACGCCGCCGATCGGCGCCGCTCCTCCAATCGGCTCCGTGCCGCCGGCCCTTTCCGTGCCGCGTGAGCCCGTCACACCCGACGTGTCGCCGGTTCTCCTGGCCCGCGCCCAGTCGGAGTTCGACGCAGGCCGGATCGACCAAGCCATTGCCCTATTGGAATCGACCCCGCGCTCGAGCCCGAAGTCAAAATCCTCTCGCCTCCTGCGCGACGCGTACAATCGCCGCGCCCTGACGCGCTACGGCGCGGATCGCATCGCGGAAGCCATCGCCGATATGAACCGGTCGCTGCAAATCGACCCCGCGCAACCGGAGGTCCGGACCCAACTGGCCCGCGCCCGGGAACGCCTGGAGCGCCTCAAAGCTTTGCAATAGGGGCACAATATATTGTGCCCCTACAATAAACAGGCTGACGGTTAGCCGATGATGGGCTTCCAAATGACATATAGCATGACGTACGTCGAGGTGCTCGTGAGCAATGCGATGACATACAGGATCATCGTGAACGTGCCGATCGCCCGATGGCGCCGCTCGCCGTCCGGATAGAGCGCCACCGCCACCCACTCGATCAGGATCACGCCGAGGCCGATGCCGACGCAGGTCGACAGCCACGCCAGAAACAGCCCCAGCGTGGGCGTCGCGGAGAGGCTCCGGATACCGAACAAGACCCCCGTCAGCGCCAGTGAGACGAGGAAGACCCAGCCGCTGAACGCCGCCACCGACCCGCGAGGACGCCCGCGATCCAACGTCCGGTCCGCGCCCCGACGGGTCGAGGTCCGAAATCCCAGGACGATCATATAGACGGCCAACACCAGCCCGATCGTGACCACCAGGATGTGAAACGTGAGCAAGGGACTAAACAACCGGTCGTAGAGTTCCGGCGGACCGCCGAACCCCTCCTCGCCCTCAAACGCCAACGCGCCCAACCCGCGATTGACGTAATAGGCCACAAAATACGCCAGCATCGTCAGCATCGCCCACAAGGTGACGGTGTGATGGGCTTGGCCGCGCCGGCGCATGGCCTGCCGCCAGCCGATGAGAAACAAGACCGTGAAGACCACGGCCAAGACGTAACTCATATCCGCTCCCATCGTGCCGTAGGGGCTTAAAAATCCCGGCCGTTCAAGCCATGCTTTCATCCTCGCCTCCTATCCGAATGTGAAGGTATAGGCGTCCAATCCGGGCTGCCCGATCACCAACGTGATCGTATGCGCGCCATACCCCGCCTGATCGGCAATCAGCCGATACAATCGCTCGTCGCCGATCTGCACCATCGTCCGCCCGTCGGGACTCCGCCGCACGTCATCCCCCATCGCCTCAGCGGGAAGCGGGCGGCCGTTGCGCAGCACTTCGACCTCCACCTCCCGTCCCGGCGCCCCGGCGACGAGATTGACCGCGCGCGCCGTATACCGGACTGCGATGCGATGCTCGCCGGCGCCCTCCGACCGCACCGCCTCTTCGCCGATGCGCCATCGACCGGACAGATAAAAGAGATTCGGCTCCAGGGTCGGCGGCAACTCGTAGGTGGCCGTGCCCATGCTCCGAAGACCCAGGGGATTACCGAGAAATTGACCGAAGTGCGACCCGAAGTAGAGTTCGGGCGTCGCGATGGCCTTGTGATCCACCGGCTCCGCGTCGACGTCGGCCGGCAAGGGATCGAGGGTTCGGCCGTCCTCGGCCAAGAGCTCGCGGAGATGACGTTCGGTCGCCTCGTATCCGCCCTCGCCGATCTGCTCGTAGCGGATGTTGCCGCCGCGATCAATGAGATATTTATGTGGCCAATATTGATTGGCGTACGCGCGCCAGGTGCGCTTGTCGCTGTCCACCGCCACCGGATAGCGGACCGGCAAACGGCGGACGGCCCGCTCCACCCGCTGCAGATCGCCTTCGAACGCAAACTCGGGGCTGTGCACGCCGATGATCACCAAGCCATCGTCCTGATATCGCGCAGACCCGGCATTGAGGTACGGAATGGTCCGCAAACAATTGATGCAGCTATACGTCCAGAAATCGACGATCACCACCCGCCCGCGAAGCCCGGCAAGCGTCATCGGCTCGGAGCCGATCCACCCGTGCAAGCCCACCAGCTCCGGCGCCACCGCGGAGGTGGTGGATTCGCCCAGCAGCGCAATGAGCGCAAAGGGTGCGGCGGCGAGGACCAGAATCGCCAGGGTGGCCGGAAGATATCGCCGCCAGGGATGGTCGCGCCACAACGGCAGGGACATGGATCAACACACCAATTGCGGGGGAGCGGGCTGGCCCGGCTGCGCCGGATTCGGGGTCGGCTCGTACTGAAAGACCCATTCGTGATAGGCCGTCGCCGCGCTGAATTGGGGATAGGAGGGGGGGAAGTTGTCCCGCTTGATGGTGGCGGCGTGGCTGGAGCTGGCCACCCCCTTGATGCGATCGCGGCAGCGGACCAGGG
>JBDSOK010000076.1:0-14500 GCA_039914845.1 Nitrospiria bacterium
TATCGCACGATGAAATGGCCCGGCATGCCGATCCCGACGAGGGGCAACTCCAGCCGGTCGGCGATCAGCAACATGACGACCGAGAGCGAGACCGGGATGCCCAGCTTGCGCTCAAGCACGCAGGACAGATAGCTGTTGTCGGGATCGTCGTACGAGTCGGTATTGCCTTGGAACCCGATTTCCTCGAAGAGATACGTGGTCATCGTCGAGATCATGCGGCCGGTATCCGGCGCATGGGCCAGACGCCGCTCCAACTCGAACGCCAACGCATCGATCCTTTGGCTGACGCGGGAAACGTCGCGAGTCGGATCGCCGAACCGGTCGATCAGCAGCGCGCCCGTTTCCAGATCGGCGTCCGACCGATTCATCCACCGGTCCCACTCCGCATCGAGCAGCCGGCGGCGGATTTCCAACGCCACGACTCGGGCGGCGTCCGACTCATCAAGGGCCGCCGATGCGGCGACCAAGTCCAGACATGGAAGCGCGGAGGGCCCCAACTCGATGAGACGTGACCGGATGATCGAGAGGTTCGAGGTCTTGGATTCGCGGCACAACAACGTGACCAGCGCGTCGATCACGGGGGAGCGTTCGGCGGGAAGGCGCGAAAGGTCGGGTTCCCCGGATCGACCGGGGACGGCAACCGACACCATCCGATCGGAAAGGCCAGACACGCCCGATATCATAGCATAGGGAGGAAGGAAAAATCAGGTAGCCCCTTACGCGCGGCAGAGTGTTCGATGAACAAAAACGGTATAATGGCCCGCATGCTCAGTCCCCTCCACGACCTGATGTCGCAAGCGGTCGACGACGCCGTGTTCCCCGGCGCCGTCCTTCTGGTGGATGTGGGCGGCCGCCTCATTGTCTGCGAAGCGTTCGGATCATCGACACGCATCCCTGCTCGGGAAGCGATGACGGTCGATACCGTCTTCGATCTCGCCTCATTGACCAAACCCCTGGTCACCGCCGGGCTGGCGCTCGGGCTTGTGGCGGAAGGACGGCTGGCGCTCGACGAGCCGGTCGCACGCCACATCCCGACATGGGACGGCGACGCCAGGAGCCGGGTGACCATCCGGCACTTGCTCACCCACTCCTCGGGCCTGCCCGATTGGCGCCCGTTCTACCGCCAGGTGCCGGCGACCGACGTCGCGACGGTCGAGGGCAAGCGCCGCGTGATCGAGCTCGCGGCATCCGAAGCGCTGGAGGCCGAGCCGGGGGTCATCGGCCGCTACAGCGATCTGGGATTCATCCTCTTGGGGTCGATCATCGAACGCCTGATGGACCGGCCCTTGGATCGCCTGTTCACGGAGCGACTCGCGTTGCCGTTGGGCCTCGCGTCCACGGCCTATGCGCCGATCGGCGACGGCGCGGCCCGGGCATGGCTCGACGGCCGGCGCGTGGCGGCGACCGAAACCTGCCCGTGGCGCGGGCGGACCTTGCGCGGGGAAGTGCATGACGAAAATAGCTATGCGATGGGCGGCGTGTCCGGACACGCCGGCTTATTCGGCACCGCAGAGGACGTGCGCCGTCTGACCAGGGAATGGATGGTCGCCGCACGCGGCGCGTCCACCCTGTGGCCCGCCGAGCCGGCCGCGACATTTCTCACGCGACAGCATGGAATAGGAAGCGGAGGGTGGGCGCTCGGGTGGACGGTGCCCACTCCGCCCTCCACCTCCGGCCGGCATTTCTCGCCGCGCTCCTTCGGCCACCTGGGATTTACCGGGACATCCGTCTGGGCCGATCCCGAGTGCGACCTGCTGGTGATTCTGCTCAGCAATCGCGTGCATCCCACCCGCGCGAATCAGGCCATCGCCCAATTCCGGCCGCGGCTGCACGACGCCGTTTACGAATCGGTGATCGGCGGGCTTTCCAGATAGTCCTGCGCGTCGCGCACGTAGTTCGCGGCGCTCTGCGCGAGAAACGCGATCTCTTCCGGCCGCAGCGCCCTCTTCACCACGGCCGGCGCCCCGAACGCGAGCATGCGCGGCGGGATCACCATCCCTTCGGTCACCAATGCGCCGGCGCCCACGATCGACTCTTCCCCCACCACCGCGCCGTCCATCACCACCGATCCCATGCCGATCAGACAACGGTCCTTGATCGTACATCCGTGGAGGATGACGGCGTGGCCGATCGTCACGTCGTCGCCGATGTGCAGCGGGGCCGTGCCGCGCGTCACGTGAAGGACCGAGAGATCCTGCACGTTGGTGCGCGCGCCGATCCGAATGCGGTTCACGTCGCCGCGCACCACACTGTTGCACCAGATGCTCGATTGCGCGCCGATCACCACGTCGCCGATGATCTGCGCCCCGGGATCGACATAGACCGAGGGATTGATGACCGGCATCCTGCCGCGATAGGCGCGGATCACGGCGTCTCCAGCCGGCCCAGGCGTTGCAGCCGGAGACCAAAACTGCTACACTTTTGACCAATTCGCACCGGGTCGGAGCACCGATGGAACAAGCCCTCCTGCTCAACTCCACGTACGAACCGCTTCGCATCATCCATTGGCAGAAAGCCGTCACCTTGTTGTGGCAGGAAAAGGTCGAGGTGCTTGAGGTCTATGAGCGCCGAATCCGCGGGGTCTCCACCAGCCTTCCCCTTCCCGCCGTCCTGCGCTTGCTGAAACTGGTTCGGATCGAGTCCGGCCGGCGGGGCGTCAAATTTTCGCGGGCGAACATCTTCATCCGCGATCATTACCAATGCCAATATTGCGGCAAGCGGTTTCGCACCGAGGACCTGACCTTCGATCACGTGGTGCCGATCGCGCGAGGCGGCAAGAAGAACTGGGACAATATCGTCACCGCCTGCTGGCGGTGCAACAACCATAAGAGCGGCCGCACCCCCGGCGAGGCGCGGATGAAGCTGATCAAACTGCCGATCAAACCGGCCTGGAAACCGGCGTTGGCGATGACCATCGGCTTGACCCATACTCCGTCGGTGTGGAAAGACTACCTCTACTGGAACGTCGAACTCGACCACGACGAATAGCCCGACGGTACGACATCCTGCGCCAAGACGTCAACCGGGCGCTTGACCGCTCTCGCGCCGTCTCTGTATAATCCCGCCGTTGATTCCCCTCCACCCGGACGCCGCAGACCGCATGCTTCCACTTGCCGTGCTCATGAATCGAAATCTGAGGACCATCCCCCGCGAGGCCTCGGTGCGCGACGCCGCCCGGCTGATGCGGGAATGGCGCATCGGCTCGCTGCTCGTCGAGCATGAGGGAGACTACGTCGGCATCGTAAGCGAAACCGACGTGGTGCGTCGCGGAGTGGCCGAAGGACTAGATGTCGATCGCGTCGCGGTCCATCTCGTAATGAGCAGCCCCATCATCACCCTCGATATCTCGCGCAGCGCCGTCGATGCCAACGCCGTAATGAGCGAACGGGCGATCCGCCACCTGGCCATCACCGAAGACGGCCGTATCGTAGGTGTCTTGTCGGTGCGCGATCTGCTCGTGTATTTTAAAAATCAATTTTAGGACTGTGTCTGGTACATCGTTGGAGCCTGTTCAGGAGTGGCCAGATACAAGGCGCTTTAGCGCCGCACGACCGGCCGGAGCAGCTCGAACGTCTCCGCCGCCTGGCGCATCACAACGTCCTCCTGACCGAGTAACCGGTCAAAATCCAGAAACGACTGCAGCTTCAGGAAGGTCCGCTGCGCCAGCGCGTCGGCGACTTCCCCGCGATTGTCGGAGCGCAGCGCCAGGACGTTCGGCCCCCGGTGGGCCCATGTCCACGGCGTCTCGGCCAAGGAGAGCATGAGACCGCGATCGGCCAGACACTCATAGGCGTCCAACAAATTGCGCCGATAGTGATCGAGGTGCTCGCCCTCCAGGATCATCGCAAAGAAAAACCCGTGCCCCCACCAGAACATGGACCGATACGCGAATTTATTGCGGCGGGAAAAGGCCTGCGGAAAGTCGAGGTACGCATAAGGCAACTCTTCGAATCGCTCGCCGCGCACCACCTGCCACCGGGAAAAATCCATCTCGGCCGGCGCCAGCAGCGTCTCGGAATCCAGTCGGGCGGCCAGCTCATCATGGAGCGTTTCGAAGATGAGCTGGATCTTCCGGGTCAGTTGCTCTTTCCAAGAAAAGACCGCGGCTTGCTTGAGGAATTCGATCTCATCCCGTGAAAACGGCGTCACGCGTCTCGTCTCCACGTAACAAGAGGCCGGATGGATGCGCCACCCGGCCTCTCGCACACCGTCGTGACGGGGGGTTAGCCCCGGACCCCCGACCACACCTTGTTGGAGTCGATCTCTTTATCGGGGTTCAGCCGACGCGCTTTGTCCAATAACACATCTTTGGACTCAGGGACCTGGGGATCGGAAATGCAGCAATCGGGAACCGGACACACCGCCGCACACTGGGGCGCGTCGTAATGGCCCACGCATTCGGTGCAGCGATCATAGGTGATGACATAGAGCCCGTCGGCCATGCCGTCCCCCTCGGAGACGTGCCATCCCGCGGATTCGGCGGCCGAGCGACTCTCGAAAATCGCTTCATTGGGGCACTCCGGCAGGCAAGCCCCGCAGGAAATACATTCCTCAGTAATTCTGACCGACATACGCGTTCCTCCTCTAGTGAATCGCCGGCTGAAGGCCCCCCGGAGGCTGGGCCTCGGAGACCGATACTCTTCGCTGACCGGTCAGCTCCCGTTAAGACGACCTTGCGGCCCGCTCAATGCCATGACACGCGCGTCTGGGGCGTGATCATCTGCGTCATCATCAATGCTGCCAGCCATTCGCGCCACACAATCGCGCATGAGTCTTCCCATTCGGAGACCTGGCGCTCCACCAGGGCGGCATCGGCCTGTGACCAGGCCGATTGATCACGTGACGCGGCCATGTCGTTACGCGTTGGAGGTCCCACATCCGCAGGAGGACTTCGCTTGCGGATTTTTGACGGCAAAGCCCGCCCCCTCGGCACTCTCCTGATAGTCGACTTCGGCTCCCTGCAGCATCGACGCGCTTTGAGCGTCCACGAAGACCTTCACGCCGTGAGTCTCAATGACCGTGTCATCCGGGCCGGCCTGTTCCTCAAAGACCATGCCGTACTCGAAGCCGTGGCAGCCTCCCCCGGTCACATACACGCGCAGCCCGTAATGCTCTTTCTGTTCTTCCGCCAGCAGGCCCTTGATCTTGTGGCCCGCTTTCTCGGTAATCACCAACATGACATCGGCTCCTCGCTCAGAATTCCGTCTCGACGACCGTCCATCTTACTGAAAGGTCAGCAGAAACGACCCCATCGGAAAATGTCCTATCCTAGCATCGGCCTTGAAAACTTGTCAATGCGTTCTAAGCCCTACGGACCACCCTAGTCGAAGGCCTCAGAGGATGAGGCCTTTGGGAGCCTCCTGCTGTCCCTCCCCTAGCGAGGGAAGGGGCAGGCGCCTTCGCGAAGGTGGGTCTCATACTCGTCGTGGAAGAGCTTGACCGTACTTTCCACTGAGCGCACGGCGCTGCTGATCAGATCGCAATACCCGCGGCCACGGACCAATCCGAACACCTGAACCAGGAAATCGAGATCGCGTTGAACCGCCTGTCCCTCTTCGATCTTCATGACCAGCTTGGTGATATTGATCGTTCCCAATTCACACGGAGGACACTGGCCGCAGGAACCGTTCTGATAAAACGTGGCAAATTCGATCGCCACGCGCAGCATGCAGGTCTGATCGTCGTAGACCATGACCCCGGCCGTGCCCAACCCCGACCCGATGCGCTTGAGCGAATCGAAGTCCAACGGCACATCCAAGTCCTTCGGCACCAAGACCGTTTGCGACGGCCCGCCGGGAAAGACGGCCTTCAGGCTTCGTCCGTTCGCGACCCCTCCCCCCACGTGCTCGATCAAATGACGGAGCGGCGTGCCTAACGGCAACTCATACACTCCTGGTCGGACGACTGCGCCGGTCAAGCTGAAGAGCATCGTGCCGGGACTCGACGGCTCTCCGATCTTCGCAAACCATTCGCCGCCGCGCAGGACGATCTTGGGAATATTGGCCAGCGTCTCGGCATTGTTGACCAGGGTCGGCAGCCCGAACAAACCGTGCTGGATCGGATAGTAGGGCGGTTTCTGGCGCGGACGCGGCGCGCGGCCTTCGATCGACTCCAGCATCGCGGTTTCTTCGCCCGCGATGTACGCATCGGGACCGCGAAACACCTGGAGATTGAGGCGAAAGGCGCTGCCCAAGACCTGGGGCCCCCAATACCCTCGGCCGCGGGCGGCCTCGACGGCCTCCGCGAGTAGGCGGTATTCCTCTGCGAATTTGTTCTTGAGAAAAATATAGGCTTCATCCGCCCCCACGGTATAGGCGGCGAGGATGACGCCCTCGATGATGAGGTGGGGATTGGCTTTGATCAGGAAGCGATCCTTCAGCGTGCCGGGCTCGCCCTCCGAGGCGTTGCAGCAGACGTACTTGACCTTGCCGCGCTTGCCGAGGGCCATTTCCCACTTCTTGCCGGTCGAAAATCCGGCGCCGCCTCGGCCGCGCAACCCCGATCGCTTGACGGCGTCGACAAGGTCGACGGGCGAAATCCCGGCGACCGCCTTCCGAAGCGCCTCATAGCCGCCTTGCCGCTCGTAGGCCTCCAGATCGAGCGAGCCGCCGGGGGGCACGCCTTCCAAGAGAATCGACCCCGTCACGCGTGAGCCGCGCTCCTGACGGCGCCGAGCGGGCGGCTCGCCGAGCGTGTCGCATCCACACGCGGCCTATTGCAGTCCGGCGTCAACTTTTTCACACAATTCGCGGACCGCAGCCGCCGATTGGGCGAGCAGCGCGCGTTCGGCCGGCGTGAGTTCCACCTCGACGATCGCCTTGACGCCTCCCGCGCCCAGGCGAGCCGGCACGCCGACGAAGAGACCGTCGATGCCATACTCCCCCTGGCAATACGCCGCGCTGGGAACGATCTTCTGCTGATCGGAGAGAATCGCCGTCGCCATCTCGACCACCGCCGCGGAGGGGGCGTAGTATGCGCTGCCGGTCTTGAGGAGATTCACGATTTCGGCGCCGCCTTCCCGCGTGCGCTTGATCAACAGATCCAGACGATCCGCGGCCATGAGTTGATCGACGGGAATCCCGTTGACGGTGGTATAGCGCTTCAGCGGGAGCATCGTATCGCCGTGACCGCCGAGCACCAGGGCATGGACGTTCGTGATCGACACGCCCAGCTCCATGGCGATGAACGTCCGCAATCGCGCCGAGTCGAGCGCCCCGGCCATGCCCACCACGCGCTCCCGCGGAAATCCGCTTTCGCGGTAGGCCACGTAGGTCATGGCGTCGAGCGGATTGGACACGACGATGATCACGGCGTTCGGCGAGCGCTTCGCCACTTCGCGGGTCACCGTCCGGACGATCTCCGCGTTGATCCGCAAGAGATCGTCGCGGCTCATCCCCGGTTTGCGCGGCACGCCGGAGGAAATGACCACCAGATCCGACCCGCCGGTCGCGTCGTATTCCGCCGTGCCCTCGACCCGGACGTCGAAACCGTAGAGCGACGCCGACTCCATGATGTCGAGCGCCTTCCCCTTGGCCACCCCTTCATTGATATCGAGCAGCACGACGTCGGCGAGGTTCTTCTCGGCCAATCGCTGGGCCGTGGTCCCGCCGACGTTTCCTCCGCCGATGATGCTGATTTTTCGCCGCGACATCCCAGTCTCCCTGCCGGGTGGGGCGATCGTCCGCCCTGCAAAGACGCTATACTAGCCCAACTCAGCGGGCCGCTGCAAGCGAGGAGTGCGGAGCGGGATTACGGCGCGGAGTCGCCGCCCAACTTCGTGACGGCACCGGCGACCGACACCATGTGGCGGGACAGGCCGAGATCCTCCTCCGACAGCCCCAGCGCAAGCCCCACCAACTGCGGAAGATGGAAGATGGGCATGTCGAGCCGCTCACCGCGCAGGCGCTCGGCGCGCTGCTGATAGATATCCAGGCTCATATGGCAGAGCGGACAGGGGGTGACCATGCAGTCCGCGCCCTCGCGTTTCGCCTCGGCGGTATTGTCCCCGCTCATCGCCAGCGCCATCGATTCCTGCTCCAAGACCAGCGGAAATCCGCAGCACTTGATCCGGCCGCTGTAATCGATGCGCTCCCCCCCCAACGCCGTGATCAGCATCTCCAGCGAGGTGGGGTTGTTCGGATCGTCGAAGCCGAGGTTGGTCGAAGGACGCAGGATGTAGCAGCCGTAAAACGGCGCGATGCGCAGACCCGCCAATGAGCGCGTCACGGCCTTGCGCAACCTCTCGAGGCCGACGTCTTGAATGAGGACCCACAAGAGGTGCTTGACCTCGGTCGTTCCGCCATAGGCGATCCCGTCGGGAGCGAGCATGCCGTTGATGCGCTCGCGGGTCGCGGGGTCTTCCTTCAGGCGTTTGTTGGCGCCCGACAGGACACCCTGGCAGGTGCCGCAGATGGTCATCACCGGCAGGCCCGTCGCTTCCGCCTGCGCGAACGTTCGCGCGTTGATGGCGAGCGCGAGGTCGGGATCGCCTTCGCCGACCACGCCAGCACCGCAGCACGCCGCACTTTTCAACTCGGTCAATTCCAAGCCCAGCAATTGGGCCACCTTGGTGGCCGACTGATACAACTCGGGACAGGCGCCCTTCGCCGCACAGCCGGTGAACAACGCGTATTTCATCGCGATTTCTCCCTCAGCGCGAAGAGCCGGCGAATCTGCCGGATTCCCGGAATCGGCCGTTGCCACAACGGCGGCACCTTGCCCTTGAGAAACATCGCCAGGCCGAGCGGCAGAATACCGAGCAGGCGGCGAAGGTTGGGCCAGACCATGGCCACCGGCATGCGCGCTTCGTTGAGTCGTCCCTCGTGCCTGACGATCTTCATGAAGGCGGTGATGTGTGTGGCGCCGAGGTGATCGGTGAGCCCCTCGTGCAACGCCTCACGCCGCAGCCGAATGATCGCCTCCATCGGTTTGACGTCCTTGGGGCAGACCTCCACGCAGAAGTTGCACCGCACGCAATCCCACACGCCGTGCTCCTGCGTCAGCCGCGTCAACCGCTCGCTGCGCTCGCCCTCGCGGGGGTCGGCCGTGAACCGATAGGCCTTCGCCAGCGCGGCGGGGCCCAAAAACCCGGGGGAGACTTCCAGGCTGTTGCACGCCGAGACGCACGCGCCGCACATGATGCAGGCATCAACGTTCTCGAACCGCTGATGCACGTCCTGCGGGATCACCACCTCGCCGAGCCCCTCCTTGGGCGTCAGCCAGGGAGTGATGGCGCCGATCTTCTGCCAGAACGGATCCATCTCGACCACCAGATCCTTCACGACACGCATCTGCTTGAGCGGCCGGACCTCGATCGTCGGGTGACGCCCGATCTCGTCCGCCACCAGCGTTTGACAGGCCAGGCGCTCCCGCCCGTTGATGACCATGGCGCACGATCCGCAGATCGCGCTGCGACACGACGCGCGAAAAGTCAGCGACCCGTCCAATTCGTGCTTGATCTGAAACAGGGCGTCGAGCACGGTGTTGCCGCGCCATGAGACATCGAGACGATAGGGCTCGAGATGCGGATGGGCGTCGGTCTCGGGATTGAATTTCTGGATGGCGAAGGTCGCGCGCATCAGATTAGATCGTCAACATCCGCTCGTGAACAGGCGTCACGTTCGTCCCTCTAGAACCCGCCGCCGGCGCGCCTCATCGAAGCGCCGCCGCTCGTCGTCGGACGTGAGACGCAGGGCGGGCACCCGGGTGGGACGCCCCTTGGCGTCAATGGCGACATACGTGATCCGTGCGGTGCTGGTGGACTTGCGGGTCCCGCTGGGCGGATCGTCGGTATAGACCTCGACCAAGACTTCCATCGACGTCCGGCCCACGTAGACCAACAGGGCTTTCAGGATCGCGATCTGGCCCAAGCGGATGGGATGATGGAAGTCGAGCCGTTCCATCGACGCCGTCACCACCGGGAGATGAGAATGCCGATAGGCCACGATCGCGCCGACCAGATCGATCCAGTGCATCACCCGCCCGCCGAGCACGTTGCCGAGCGGATTGGTGTCGTTGGGGAGGACGACCTGAACCATTTCGGACGCAGACTCCGCAACGGTTTTCTCGAGCCGGGGGGTCGCTGATTTCTTGCGGACCGTCGCCAAGCCTTAGAGTTCGAGATCTTTGGGAAACTGCGTGAGGTTGACGCCGCCGTCGGCCGTGACGAGGACCATGTCTTCAATGCGTGCCGCGCCGATCGCGGGATAATACAGGCCGGGCTCGACCGTCACCACCTCGCCGGCTTGCAGCACGTGGTGAAGCCGGCCCACGCGTGGGGCTTCGTGGATGTCCAACCCCACACCGTGACCGGTGCCGTGGAAGAACCCCTGCATGCGGCCGTCTTGGATGCCGGTCTCGAATCCCTTGGCGGTAAAGCGCTCGCAGATCCCCTCGTGGATCGTTTGGGCGTCGACGCCGGCGCGCACCTGCGCCGCGCCCCATTCCTGGCCGTCGAGGACGGCCGCGTACAGGCGCTTCATCCCGTCGCTGGCTCGCCCGCGCACCACCGTGCGGCTCATATCGGCGAAATACCGCGTGCGGCTTGACCGCGGGAAGACGTCGAAGATGATCGCCTGGTCGGCGTAGAGCGGGCCCGATCCTTCGTTGTGCGGGTCGCACGCGTCGATGCCGCACGCCACGATGGTATGCTGGGCCACGCACTCGCGTTCCATCAATTTCACGTTGACGAGCTGCTTGATGCGCTCGGAGGTCAGGATCTCGCCGTCGGCATAGAGCATCCCGTTGCGGATGTCGGTCTCCCGCAACATTTGCATGGCGGCGGCGACCGCCTCCTCCACCGCGCGCTGCGCCGCCGAGATCGCCTCGACCTCCTCGGCTCGCTTGAGCACGCGCTCGGGAAACAATGGGTCGGGTCGGACCGAGACCGTGTAGCCCAGCCCACGGAAGGCATCGCCGTGTTCGATCGAAAAATTGGCGGGCACGTCGAACGCCTTAATCCCCCGATCGCTCAGCAATTCGTGGACGACGTGGACGAGCTTGGGCCGCACGCCGAACCGCGCCTTGGCGCGCGCCTCATGGGCCGAATACGACAAGACCGTATCCACGCGGGCCTGCGCCTTGGCGCGATCGACTTCAAGATCGCTCATCAGCAGCAGACGCTCGCCCTGATGCTCGAGGAAAATGAACGGATCGGGAGCGAGAAATCCCGTGGCGTAATACAAATTCGAATCGGTTTCGCTCGCGGCGATGATCAGGAGTGGCTGGGACATCGGAGGCATCCTAACATAGGCCATTGGACGCGTCTAGGGAGCCGGTCCATGAGCGGCCATTCGCTGCGTTGTCGCGAAGCGTTGCGTCCTCACGTACGAATCAGCATGTTCCGGGCGCAGCGCGAATGCCCATAGCGATTTCCCAACCGGACCGCCTTGCATCTGACCACTCCTGAACTGGCTCCAATCCATAGGGATCCATGGCTCGCTTTTGACAAGAGCGATTGGGCGTCTAGACTTTGGCCCGTGGCCGAACCGAGTTCCTCCCCAGCCGTGAAATTATCCGAAGTGATGTCGGCGCTGTCATACGCCCTCGACATCACCGAGGGACAACCGATGGGGCACGCGGCGCGAAGCTGCCTGCTGGGCATGCGGCTGGCCATGGAGATCGGGGTCCCTCCCGATCGGCAATCGGCGCTGTTCTATGGGCTCCTCTTAAAGGATGCCGGCTGTTCCAGCAACGCCGCCCGGATGTCCAGCTTGTTCGCCGCCGATGACCGCCGGCTCAAACGGGACACCAAGACCATCGACTGGAGTCACCTCGGCCACTCCTTGATTTACGTGGCCTGTCACGCGCTGCCGCACGGATCGATCTTGGAGCGCGCGGTGAAGATCCTCGGCATCGGCTTACGTGGGCCGCGCGTCGCCAAGGAATTGGTGGAGATTCGCTGTGAGCGCGGCGCGGACATCGCCCGCATGCTGGACTTTCCCGAGGAGACCGCGGAAGCGATCCGGGCGCTCGACGAGCATTGGGACGGCCGCGGTCACCCCCGGGGCCTGCGCGGGCGGGAGATTCCCCTGCTCGGCCGGATCATGGGCCTCGCGCAAACCGTCGAGGTGTTCTTCACCGCCCACGGCGCGGCCGCCGCCTGCGCGATGGCGCGGTCGCGCCGCGGGCGGAGGTTCGATCCCGATCTGGTCGACGCGCTCGCCTCGATCGAACCGGACGCCGTGTTCTGGGACCGGATGCGCGCCGCCGATCCGCACGAGCACGTGGGGGCGATGGAGCCCCTCGAGCGGGCGATCGCGGTCGATGACGCGCGGCTGGATCGAATCGCGCAGGCCTTCGCCAAGGTGGTGGACGCCAAATCGCCGTGGACCTATCGCCACTCGGAGCGCGTCGCCGAGGTGGCCCTGGGGATCGGCCGCATCCTCGGCTTCTCCCAACCGGCGCTCCGCGATCTGCGCCGGGCGGCGCTGCTGCACGACATCGGCAAGCTGGGCGTCTCCAATTTGATCCTGGATAAGCCGGGTCGGCTCACGCCGGACGAACGCACCGAGATGTGCCGCCACACCGGCTATACCCACGACATCCTGGGCCGGGTCGCCAGCTTCCGCGGCGTCGCCCACCTCGCGGCGTCGCATCATGAGCGGCTCGACGGCAAGGGATACCATCGAGGTCTGGCGGCCGCCGATCTCTCTGCCGCGGCCCGGGTGCTCCCGGTCGCGGATGTGTATGAAGCGCTGTCGGCCGACCGCCCCTATCGCCCGGCCCTGCCGCGCCATCAGATTTTCAACCTCATGCACGCCGAGGCCGGCGCCGGTCTCTGTCCGCGCGCGCTGAGCGCGCTGGAGCAATACCTCCGCGAACACGAACTCGCCCCCGTCGCACACGCCGCGTAACGGCGCCACCTTCTCATCGGCTCCCCGCGTCCCCCTTGCGCCCTCGTTCCGTCGATGCGATGATGCACTGAATGCGAAAAGACGACCTGTTCAATTCCCCTATCGAGAGTCCGAGACCGGATGCCGCGTGGCGTGCCGCACTCGCCGAGCGGCTGAAGGCCGCCGAGGAGGCGGCGCGGACCGCCGCGGCCGCGGTGTGGGCGCTACGCGACCGCTTCGTAGCCGAGGAAAAGCGGCCCGATGACTGGGTGACCGACGCCGATCGCGAGGCCGATCGCCTGATCCGAGACGTCAAAGACCGGCGCTTTCCGGACGACGGGTGGCTGTCGGAAGAAAGCTTGACCGGAACATCGGCGGGCGCCTTCACCTGGGTGGTGGATCCGATCGACGGCACCCGCGAGTTCGTCGCCGGCAATCCCGAGCACGCGGTGTCGATCGGCCTGGTGTGGCGGGGCGCAGCCGTCGGCGGGGTCGTCGCCCACCCGCCGAGCGGAACCGTCATGTCGGGGTCGATCGAAGAGGGCTTGCGGCCCGTCCCGACCACGTCCCTGCCCGCCCGTCGAGATCTCCACGCGGGATCCCGCATTCTGGTGAGCCGGTCCGATACCGCCCAATCACGGTTTACGGGCTGGCCCGCCGATGTCCCGATCACGCCGGTGGGGAGCATCGCCTACAAGCTGGCCTTGCTCGCCTACGGCGAATGCGACGCGGTCGTGAGCCTCACCGGCAAGCGGCCGTGGGACGTCATGGGCGGCTTCGCGCTGCTGCGCGCCGCGGGCCTCGCCCCCCGATTCCTGGACGGCCGCGACCACCCCATGCCCGCCGACAACCGGCGCCTGCCGGGTTTCGTCATCGCCCGCGAGGCGCCTCTGGCCGACCGCCTGTTCTCGGCGGCGCAACAGCAGGCCCGTTCGCTTGAGAAGAATGGGACCGCATCGCGCATGCCGCATTCACGGGAACCATCACCTTAAGGAGACGTCACACATGGATTGGCTCCTGGACCCACAGGCCTGGATCGCACTGATTACGCTCACCGCACTCGAGATCGTGCTGGGCATCGACAATATCATCTTCATTTCGATCCTGGCGGACAAACTGCCCGCCGAACAGCGGGCGCGGGCCCGGACCATCGGCCTCGGCCTGGCGATGCTCACGCGGCTGGCGCTGCTGTTCTCGCTGGTGTGGCTGATGCGGCTGACGACGCCGTGGTTTGCGGTGCTGGGGCAGGAGATCTCGGGCCGCGATCTCATCCTGATCGCGGGCGGCTTGTTTCTCCTGGCAAAGAGCACGGTGGAAATCCACGAGAAGCTGGAGGGTGAAGAGGAGGTCGCCGCCGCGCGGGCCGCGACGACGTTCGGAAGCGTGATCGGGCAGATCCTGCTGTTGGACATCGTCTTTTCGCTCGACTCGATCATCACCGCGATCGGCATGGCCAACCAGCTCTCGGTCATGGTCGCGGCGGTCGTGATCGCGGTGCTCTTCATGATGATGTCCGCCGGCGCCGTGAGCCGCTTCATCGACCAACACCCCACCATCAAGATGCTGGCGCTGAGCTTTCTGCTACTGATCGGGCTGGCGCTCGTCGGAGAAGGCCTCGGGATGCACATCCCGAAAGGATATATCTACTTCGCCATGGCCTTTTCAGT
>JBDSOK010000304.1:0-3755 GCA_039914845.1 Nitrospiria bacterium
ACGAACTCCCCGTCGCCGAAATCCAGGAGGACGGGTTCGCCATGCGTCACGGCGCCCTGGGCGACGGCATACGGATCCGCCTTGGCCGCGGGACCGACCGCGAGGAGGACACCCGATCGCGGCCGGGGCCCGGACATCGACAGTCCCCACACCGCGGCGACGCCCAGAATTCCCCCGAGCACCGCTCCGACCAGGAATCGACGCCAGTTCACTCGAACCATGCGCTATCTGTAAACCAACCGGAACCGGATGTCCACTGCGACGACACGAGGATGGTTGAAACGGGAAGGACCGACGGGGAACGGTCATCCCGGCGTCTGCCGTACGGCAGACGCCGGGATGAGTCTCATACATCGCTCTGATCAGAGCGCCCAACGTGTTACGGCATCGTTCCCGATTGGCTCCCTGCGTTATCTCCCGAGGGACCGCCCGATATGCTCCCACCGGTGTCGGGGGCCGGGCTGCTTTCCGTTCCCGTTTCAGGGGCGGCGCTGCTGCCCGCACTGTCTTTCACCTCGATGGAATTGGCGTGGCCGTCGGCGTTCACATCGGCCTTCACCATCGAACCCACTTTGAGTTCACCCTGTTTCTGGGTCTTGATCGGGTCAACGTGGACCGACTTAGTCTTGCCGTCGGACATTTTGAGCGTGATCATATCGCCGGAAATCTTGGTGATCGTGCCCTCCAAGCGTTCGGCAGCGGCCGTGGCCGTCCCCGCCCAAACCGTAAATGCCGCCATCCCAAGTATCATGCTGAGTTTTTTCATGAATGTTCACCCCCCTTCTTCTCATCCGTGAGATAGAAAAATTGTAAGACGGGGCTTCACGCCAAAGCAAGGTGAACAAATTGCACGGGAAAATTTTCAAGCCACTGAACGGCAGGAAGATCTGAAGGACTGTTTCTGAGGATGTGCCCGGCGCCCGAACGATGTCACGCTCGGGCGCCGGGTGCTACACGTTACTTCGTGCCCATGTGGTCGTCTTTCATCCCACCCATGTCATGCATTTCCTTAATCCAGTTGGCATGACCGCCGGACGTCACGTCCGCCGTCACTTTCGAGCCCACCTCGATTTTTCCTTCCTTCTTGGTGCCCTTCGGATCGACGTGAACCGACTTCGTCGCGCCGTCGGCCATCTTGACGGTGACCATCTCGCCTTCGACTTTCGTCACCTCGCCGCTGACGTTCCCCATCGCGCCGGCCACTGCCACACCCGCCCATACGAGTGAAATCGCCACGCCCATCATGATTGTTTGCTTCATCGCTTGTTCACCCCCTCTCATCCCTGAATTGAATGGTGTCAAACCCCGGCATCCTACGCCCGGTTTGTTGCCAAATGCAAGCCGCTCACGCCGCGCGCCGCGCGAGCTTCCGGTATTCCACGGCCGACACGAGGACAAACGCCTCCGCATAGCCTCGCCCATGCAAATGGATCATCGATCGATAGGCGTGGAGCCCCAACAGGCACCGGCTGAAGTCGATCGTGGTCATCTGACTCCGGAATTGCTTCAACGCCCGCCGTTTGACGGCCACCACCGAGGTGATGTCGACCAGACAATTGGGCTCGACCGGTGTCCAAATCTCGTAGCCGCAGCACATCGGCGCCGCAATCCGCGCCTCGCGCAATGCGGCCAAAAAAATCCGATTGGTCGCGCGGTGATCGGGATGGCGATCGGCGGCAAACGGCAGGTACACCAAATCGGGACGGATCTCTTCCAGCAGCCGCACCACCTGGCGCCGCGTCCGGACCGAAACGGCCAGTTCCAGATCTCGGTTGCCCAAAAACCGCAGGTCGCGCACCCCCAGAATCGCGGCGCTTCGCCTCGACTCGTCGGCGCGGACCGCCGCCAGCGCATCTTCCCGTCGCTCGCGCTCATCGGGGGCCAGTTCCGCTGCATTCAGCGCCGAATCCCCTTTTCGCCCGTCGGTCATGTAGGCGACGGTGACCGACTCTCCGGCCAGCACGTGCCGGCGGAGACTGCCCCCGCACCCGAGGGCTTCGTCATCCATATGGGGCGCCAGCACCAGGACGCGCGACCCGGGCGGCCGGTCAAGGGGGGCCGGCACGAGGCGGGTCTCGCTCCATCGCGGAACATTCCGACCGGGTGCGGCACTCCGAGCCCTCTCTCTCCGTTTCAGATTGATGCGTTGCGTCATGGCCGCCTCCTCCGCCTCAAACTCATCATCCCGCCACGAGTATAGACGACGGCACGGCCTCAACCGGTACAGACGGACGCGGAGCGATTTTATTCGTCGCTTGGCGGCGCCGCGTGCGATATGGTAGATTGGATGGCTTCGTGCATCGCAATCGGAGGCGTCTCCTGATGGGCGGAACCAATCCGTATATTGAAAAACCGAGCGTTGAACTCCCCCGGAAACCGTACAAAATCACGTTCATCAACCGGGGGAAAACGGTCGAGGTCGATCCGACCAAGATTCCGTACGGGCCCACCGGCCAACCGGGCAGCATCCTCGACATCGCCCTCGCCGCCGGCATCGATCTTGAGCATTCCTGCGGAGGGGTGTGCGCCTGCTCCACCTGCCATGTGGTGGTCAAAGAGGGCTTGGGGTCCTGCAATGACGCCACCGACGATGAAATGGACCAGCTCGACGAAGCCCCCGCCATCACGCTGCAATCACGTCTGGGATGCCAATGCGTACCCAACGGCACCATGGATCTGGTCGTCGAAATACCGGAATGGAACAAGAACCTGGTGAAGGAAGGGCACTAATCAGATCATCTTCAGGTACGCTACGTCGTGAGCACGCCTTTATCCAATCGACGCGTGATCTCCGCCTTGGCCGCCGCCCGCGGATCGTGCGTGACCATCACGATCGTCTTGTGAAATTCGCGGTGAAGCCGCCCCAATAATCCCAAGATCTCTTCCGCCGATTGCGCATCCAAATCCCCGGTCGGCTCGTCCGCCACGATCAAGCGCGGATCGGTCACGATCGCGCGGGCAATTGCCACCCGCTGCTCCTGGCCGCCTGAGAGTTGCCGCGGATAATGGTCGGCGCGATCGATCAGGCCGACCACCTTCAACGCGGTCGCCGCATGATCCCGGCGCTCCCGTTTGGATAGCCGGGTCAGCGTCAGGGGCAGTTCGACGTTCTCGATCGCGGTGAGCACCGGGATGAGATGGTACAACTGAAAAATAAACCCGACGTGATTGGCGCGCCACGCGGTCAGGTCGCGCTCGGACAGGGCCGTAATATCCGTGCCGTCCACCACCAGACGCCCGGCGGTCGGCCGATCGATGCCGGCGATCAAATTCAGCAAGGTCGTCTTGCCCGAACCCGACGGTCCCATGAGCGCGAGAAAGGCGCCGGCCGGAATCTGCAGGTCGATCCCGTCCAGGACCGTGAGCTGGTGACCGCCCCGCACAAACACTTTCTTGACCCCCTCGACCTCGATCAGCGCGCCCATCCGGTCCCTTCTATGCGAGTTTGGCGTCTTTATAGGCTTTTTTAATCATCGTCCGGGTAATCCACTCTTTCGGATCGACCCCCTGCTCATTATAAATTTCCTGGCCGACGATGCGCACCCGGTCCGCAAGCCCTTCGCGCCCGGCCTCCGGCTTGGTCTTGCCGAGCAAGAGCGCCATCAACCGTTCGCGCCGGGGCGGCGTCAACGATTCGTGCAGGCCTTCGAGGTACCGATAGTCTTCCGGCGTGATGAACATCATCTCGACGTCTCCTCCCGCGGCCTCAGACGTCCGCCAATTCGATCGCAAGCCCCAACCGCAAAAAGACGCAG
>JBDSOK010000060.1:0-4141 GCA_039914845.1 Nitrospiria bacterium
GTCTGCTGCGCAACGACGGCAACGCCAATCATTGGCTACACGTCCGACCCGTCGGGACGCTGAGCAATCGATCGGCGATCGGCGCCCGCGTCACGGTGACGGCCGGCGATCTCCGCCAGACCGCCGAAGTGCAAGGCGGCAAGGGGACCGGCAATCAGCACTCATTGCCGCTGGAATTCGGATTCGGGGCATGGAAGAGTCCGGTGACCGTGGAGGTCTGGTTCCCTTCCGGCCGGACCCGGCGCATGACACACGTTCAGCCGGATCGCCTGTTGACGGTGACCGAACCGCGTGGGGAGAAACGATGAAGGTTCGCAAGCTGCTGCACACCCGCATGCGGGTCAATGACCTCGACCGAACCGTCGCGTTCTATCGCGACGTGCTGGGACTGGAGGTGGTCGAAACCCACCAGTCGCCGCGGGGTTCCCGGCTCGCATTTCTCAAAGCGCCCGGCAGCGACGAGTTGATCGAGCTCTGTTCTTTTCCGGCGAGCGGGCCGGTGGAGGTGCAGGCCGACTTGATTCACCTGGCCTTCGAGGTGGACGATCTCGACGTGACGATCGCCGAGTTGGGACGCAAAGGGATTCCGATCACGGATGGTCCGACCGTGACCTCGTCCGGCACGCGCTTTGCGTTTATCGACGCGCCGGAGAAGTACGAGGTCGAGCTGATCGAGCGCAAACGCCGTTAAAGGCGTTTGCGCGTCATCCCACCAGGAGGGAGGCGCCCGCGGCCAGCGCGGCCGCGACGGGGAGCGTGATCACCCACGCCAGGACGATCGAACCGATCGCACCCCAGCGCGCTTGACCGGTAACGGCACCGATGCCGAACAACGCCCCACAGGCCACGTGGGTCGTCGAGACGGGTAAACCCCAGTGCGACGCCCAGATGACCAGAAACGCGGTCGTCAGATTGGCCGTGAACCCCTGGCCATGGTTCATCGCCGTGATCCGGTGACTCATCGTCGCGGCGACCCGCCGGGCGCTGATGAGGCCGCCGAGGACGATCGCGACGGCCACGACCGACGAGGCCAGCGGGAGGTGAACGGCTTGAGCCGCGACGAGGAGCGCCACCACCTTGGGGGTGTCGTTGAGGCCCCGGGCGAAGCACACCACCCCCGCGCTCACGAAGTGGAGTCGATCAAGCAGCGTCTGGACGGTGACGCCCGCCACATGGCCGTTGTAGCGCTGGAAACACTCCTGCGGGCTGGCGATCGTCACCGAGGGCATGGCGGCGGGTGAGGAGTGCAGCGCACCGGCGGGTTCGATGGTGATGACCCGGACCTCCTCCCCCACGCACACGCAGGTCTCGAGTGTGACGCCCAGGGATTTCCGGGCCGCGTGGAACAGCGGGTAGGCCGCGGCGGTCAGCGCGATGGCGGCCAGCGGGGCGATGACGAGCGGCGCGACGAAGGTGTGTCCCAGTGACGCCAGGTTGACGCCCGGGCCGCCGCCTGCGGCCACTCCCGCGCCGACCAAGCCGCCCACGAGTGCATGGGTGGTGGAGATGGGGAAGCCCAAGCGCGTGGCAAGGAAGACGGTGGCGGCGGCGCCGAACGCGACGGCCGCGACGAAACTCGGATCGCTCAGCACCGCGTCGGGGACCAAGCCCTTGCCCGAGAACTTGGCGACCAGCCCCGCGCCGACGACGATCGACGCGAGCGAGCCCGCGAACGTCGTGGCCGTCGCCCAGCGCAGTGCGCCCCGATAATCGCCGGCGCCGGACCCGAACAACGTGGCCACGCCCTTGAAGTTGTCGTTGGCGCCGTTGACGTACGCGAGCCAGAGGACGATCGCGCCGACCAAGAAGAGGCTGATCATCAACAACACCCCGAGGCGGGGTCGCACCCGTTTGCCGATGGATCGATCTCGGCCGCGATCCCCGACACGATGAACACTCCGGCGTACGGCGCGTGCGAGAGCTTGGCGGCGGTGTCGGTGCAGACCTCCACCGCCGCGTTGCGCGGAAACCAATGCCCCTCCTCGTCGCTGACGCCCTTGAACGGGCCGATGTACGTCGCGGTCTGTCCGGTGTACACACAGCCCGCGGTCTTCTCGAACTTGAAGCCTCGGACGGTGACCGAGAAGAACGTGAAGCCCTCGACTTGCTTCCAGAAGCTCTTCTTGAGGACGTGTAGGCCGTAGAACCCCGCGCGTTCCAACGCGGCGAGAAACTCCTCCTCGGTCAGCGCCCCGCTGATGCACTCGCCCCACAGCCGGGGATCCTGGCGCTGGTGGGGGGGCACCTCCCGGTCCGCCACGATGTCGGCGATGACGATACGCCCATGGTCTTTTAAGACGCGCCACATCTCGGCGAACACGCGGGGCTTGTCCGGCGAGAGGTTGATCACGCAGTTGGACGTGACGAGGTCCACGGACTTGGCGTCGGCGGGGATCTGTTCGAGGAATCCTTCGCGGAATTCGACGACGTCGTACCCCAGCGCGGACGCCACCTCGTTCTGCGCGTCTCTCGCGACGGCGAGCATTTCGGGCGTCATGTCCACGCCGATCGCCCGGCCCGTCGGTCCCACCTTCTTGGCGGCAATGAACACGTCGATGCCCGCGCCGCTGCCCAGGTCCAGCGTGGTCTCGCCGGGCGTGATGCCGGCCGTCCCCACCGGCGAGCCGCAGCCGTAGAATCGCTCGACGACGGTCTTCGGGATGTGGGCGAGATCCGCCGGGTCGGGCTGGACGGGACAGCAGAGCTCCTCCTGCGGCGTCTCGGCGGCGCTGCCGTAAAACTCGCGGACGACCTTGCGCGGGGCGTCGAGGTCGAACGTCAGCACGCACTCCGACCGGCTTGTCATCACCTCGCGCGGCGTCTCGTCGGTCGCGCAGGTCACGGCGGACTCGCCCATTCCGGTATAGACGATCGGCGCGGAAAATCCCGAGCGCCGGTTGGTGACGAGCGCTTTCCGCTCCTCGATCAGCTCGTGCAACGCATCGGCGATCATTGCCTGGTGCAGCTCGCAGTAGGGGTCGTGGGCGTTGATCGACCCGCCGTAAAAGTACGCGTGCTCGATGTCGCCGCCCCCGCAGAGGAACTTAAACGTACAGGTTGTGCAGATCGGCTTGCCCTCGACCGTTGCCCGCGAAAACTCCCGCGTCACCCCGCTCGTCAACCAGATGTCTTTCAGTGACTGGTCAAGGATCGATCCGCACGCGAGCTCCGGCACGTCGGCCATTGCCGCCGAGGGGTAGACCCGGCCGTCGGAGTACACGCAGAGGCTGGACACCGCGGCGCTGGCGAGGTCGCGCTTGGTGCCCGCCGGATACCGAAGGCGTGTCTTCGCGGCCTCGTGGTTGTCGATGATCACGCCCACGGCGCGGCCGACCTCGCGGGCGCGCCGCACGACGTCGATCACGCGCTCCACCGACGGTGTGCGGTCGACTCCCCCGTCATCCGCGCGGCCGCGCTTGTGGAGCCACAGGAGGTGGTGCGCCGTGCCGCCGAGGCGGGCGACCAACCGCGTGACCTCCGGCACGTCGTCGGCGTTCGACTCGGTGATGACGGTGCTCACGGTGACGGAGAGTCCCGCGTCGATCGCGCCGCGGATGCCCTCGACGATTTTGCGAAAGCTCCCGGTCCCGCGAAGGGGATCGTTGGTCTCGGGTCCTGAGCCGTCGAGGCTGATCTGGATTCGCAATCGGACCGGGTCGCGGCGGCGCAACTCCTCCAGTCGGGCCGGGGTGAAGAGGATGCCGTTGGTCAGAATCGCGAGTTCCGCTGTGGGATCCTCAAGCGCGGCGTCGATGAGCGCGAGGATGTCCTTTCTGAGGAACGGCTCGCCGCCCGTGAAGAAGAACCGGCGGACGCCCAGCGCGCGCGCGTCGGCGATGACCTTCAGCAGCGTGTCGGTGGGCAGCCCCCGGTCGCCGTCGGGACCCGAGGACACCAGGCAATGGCTGCACGCGAGATTACAGGAGTTGTTGGTGTGGAGCCAGAGTTCGGCGAGGCGTCTCGGCCCGAGGTGCGATGCGCGTCCGCGGTATGGGGCGTGCGTGATGGGGTGCTCGGCGAGCATCCCCCGGCGGATGGCGTCGCGTGCGAGCGTGTCGACGTCCTGCCACGCTGCGGCGAAGTCGAGCTTAGCCTCCCCAGCGTACGCGCGGATGACCTGGCCGAACGTCCGCGCGCCGTC
>JBDSOK010000087.1:0-5903 GCA_039914845.1 Nitrospiria bacterium
CCGAACGGCCTGCCCCCGAAAAACGCCCGGAAGAAATCGCTGAAATCTTCTCCGCCGGCGGCCTCCCGCCCGAATCCTCCAACACCGCCGCCCGGCTGACGAGCGGCCTGCTCCCGCTCGCGCACGATCTGCTCCCAGTTCGCGCCCAGCTCGTCGTATTTCTTCCGCTTGGCGGGATCTCCCAAGACATCGTAGGCTTCGTTGATCGCTTTAAAGCGCTCCTCGGCTTTTTTGTCGCCGGGATTCATGTCGGGATGATACGTGCGCGCGAGCTTGCGGTACGTCGCCTTGATCGACTCCGGCGTAGCCTGTCGCTCGACGCCCAAGACCTGGTAGTAGTCCTTAAAATCCATCGCCAGAATACCTCATCGCCGCCATCATACCATGACCCTCCCCCTCGCGAAGGTCTTTCGCTCCGCCGGCCACTGCCTTATAATGGCGCTATGTCCGGACCAATCCCGCCGTCAGCCACGCCCGAGCGCTCGTCGATCGAACGGGAAGTCCTGCACAAGGATTACCGATCCGGCACGATCACCACGATCGGCCTCATCATCGAACGGCGCCGACTGGACCGCGGCCGAAATTTTCTCGATCTGTTGCGGAAGGCCCGCCTGCTCTACGGCGGTCCCCGCTACGATATCGGCGCCATCTTTCTGGGTTCGATCACCACCCGCCTCAAGCGGTCGCGTCGCCGCCCGCTCCGCTCGATCTAGCCCGTTGCCCGATTCCGCGGCCGGCCCGCTTCCCTCCTCCCGGCGAAGAATTTTGAGTTTCGCCGCGGCTTTTGGTAGAGTGTCGGCGCCGAATCCCTCCGGCGCATAGGCGCCTCGTGTGATGGCCGACACATTTTACATTCCGCTGATTGCGCTCCGCCATCAGTGGATCAAGGAATACGAGCTGGGCCAGGGGTTCGATCTGGTCCGGTTGCCTGCCAGTCTTGTCGAGGGCTATCGCGAGTTCGATCATGGGCTCTTCCGTCGGCGGTACGGAGAACAACTCATCAAGGAGATCGAGGGCAACTATTGCCTGAAGCTGCAGTGGCCGATCGAGGCCTTCCAGACCCCGGAAGAGATGGTCTACCACCTGGAAGATCCCGCCATCACCCTTCTGATCGTGTTGCGGCTGATCAAGCCCACCAACGCCGGTCTCCGCACGATTTTCCACTTGCCGGCGACGCTGGACGCGGTGCTGCCGTTCGATTTCGTGGATTATCGGACGCAAGGATCGGGAGCGCGAAGCCACGGGGGGTTACCGCCGTTTACCGAGGATGATATTCCCCGGATCATCTATTTCTACGCCAAGCTGCTCGACCTCTTAAAACGCGAATATCACCACCGACGGATTTTCAATACCCTGCGATTTTTCGATTTGGGATACCGCAGCGGAAATGTCGATTCCCGCCTGATTTATTTCGCGATCGCGCTCGAAGTGCTGTTCAAACCCCTCAGAGGGCGCATCAGCCGGGGCATGACCGACCGCATCGCGGACTTTCTGGGGAATACGACCGAAGAACGCGAGACCATTGTGCGCAAGATGCTCGCGCTGGTCGACCTCAAGGCCCGCATCACCCACGGCGATATGACCTACTTCGACATCTCCCGCCCCGACAAAGTCGCCCTGGTGTGCGATCAAGAAGACCTGCTCCGCGCATCGCTGCAAAAAATCCTGCAGCAAGACAAACTGATCCAGATTTTCTCCCAAGTCAAAGAACGCGACAGCTACTTCGACAAACGCCTGGGCCCGATTCCCCAATCCCGCTAGAAGCCTGTCCATGAATGGCCATCTCGGGAAGCACCATTCGTCGGTCACGCTAGAGCGGCGTTGTCAGTCGGCCTTGCATCTGGCCATCCCTGAATAGGCGCCCGGAGGCGGCCGTTCAGGAGCGGTCAGATGCAAGGCGGAGCGAGCACCGGAGCGCAGCGTACTCCGTGTGTACGTGAGCACCGGAGCGCAGAGACAACGCAGCAGATGGCCGCTCATGGACGGCCGCGCTAGCTGCGCAACGCGTGGAGGACGAGCCGCGCAAGCACGTCACTCATGCCCGGCACCGCCCGCACTTCGTCCTCCCCGGCTTCGGCCAGCCGGTCCACGCTGCCGAACCGCCTGAGCAGCGCGCGCTTGCGGGCGGGGCCGATCCCGACCACCGCGTCGAGCCGCGAGACGGCCATGGCCCTGCGGCGCACGGTGCGATGATAGGTGATCGCGAAGCGGTGGGCTTCGTCCCGAATCCGCTGCAGGAGCCGTGTGGATTGTGCGGCGGGATCGAGGGCCGTGGACGTGGCGGCCCCCTGCCGAAACACCCGCTCGCTCTTTTCCCCCCGTTCTTTCGCCAAACCGATGAGCACGATGCCGCGGTCGAGCAGCCCGACGTCCAGCGCGCCCAGCGCATCGGATGCGGCCGAGACCTGGCCGCGCCCGCCGTCAATGACGATCAGGTCGGGCCACGGCCCGTCCTTCGCCAGCACGCGGGCATAGTGCCGGCTGACCACCTCGTAAATCATGCCGAAATCATCCGCTCCCCGGATCGTCCGGATCGCAAATCGCCGGTAATCCGCCTTCTTCATTCGGCCCTCTTCCCAGACCACCAGCGACCCGACCGCCTGATCGCCCTGTAGGTTCGAGATATCGACGGCCTCGATGCGGCGGGGCGAGCGGGGCAGCCCGAGCACGGCTTGCAGCTCGCGGGCCTCGGCGTCCGCGGTCTGTCGCTTGCGGCGATGATCCGCGAGCGCCGCCTCCGCGTTCTCCGCGGCGAAGGCGATCAGCTTGGCATCGGGGCCGCGGGACGGCGACGTCAGGCGAACCCGCGAGCCTCGACGCCCCGACAACCACGCGGACAAGACCTCCTCGTCGGGCAGGTCGAACGGGAGGACGATCTCGCGAGGAACCAGGGTTTCGCGGTCGTACAATTGCTGGAGCACGGCGGTGATCAGCACCGCGTCGTCGGGTTCGGCCTTCTCGAAATAGTAATCCTTCCGGCCGATCACCATCCCGCCCCGGATGAACAGGACCTGCACGTCCGCCGCGTCGCCTTCGCGCACCAGACCCACCACGTCCTGGTCTTCCATCTGCGTCGACGTGATGCGCTGGCGCTCAAGAACCTTTCGGATCCGGTCGATCTGGTTCCGAATGCGGGCCGCTTCTTCGAAGCGCAAGGCCTCGGCGGACGCGGTCATCCGGACCTGCAGGGCCCGCACAAGATCTTGGTCGCGGCCCTCAAGAAACCACCGCACCTGTCCGATCATCTCGCGATACTCGTCTTGGCGTTGGTTGCCGGTGCACGGGGCCAGGCAGCGCTTGATCTCAAATTCGATACAGGCCCGATCGGCGGTCCCGTCGATGGTAATCGAGCAGTTGGGAAGCGGGAACAGGTATCTCAGGGTCCGCAACGTGTCGCGCAAGGCGTTGGTCGGCACGTACGGACCGAAGTACAGGGCGCCGTCCCGGATGACCCGGCGGACGATCTCGGGCCGTGGGTACGCGTCGTCCAAGGCCAGCCGGATGAAGGGGTAATTCTTGTCGTCCCGCAGCACGACGTTGTACTTGGGACGATGCTTCTTGATCAGGTTGTTCTCGAGGATCAGCGCCTCCAGCTCCGAGCCGGTGACGAAGTACTCGATCTCCTCGATTTGCGCCACCATGGCGGCGGTCTTGGGCGGCAGCCGGGCGCCCGGTTGAAAGTACGACCGGACGCGGTCGGGGAGGGATTTGGCCTTGCCGACGTACAAGACCGTTCCGCCGGCGCGCTTCATCACATACACGCCCGGCGCGACCGGCAACTCGGCCGTTCGTCGGAGCCCGTCGATCATCGGGGAGCCGTGGGCGACATGGCGGTATTGTACCGCCCGCCGGGAGAGCGGATCAACGAAACGGAGCGCGGCGCGTCAGGGCGCGGCCGCCGGGCGGTCCGCGGCGGGCCGGGTAAAGAGACGGGTGAGAGTCGGCTGGTCGCGCACCCGGCAGAGGACGAAGAGGTGATCGCCGGCCGCCAGCTCGGTCTGGCCCTTCGGCGCCAGCACCTGCCCGTCCCGGACGATCATGGCGATGAAGGTCTCGGCGGGCAAGTCGAGGGTCTTAATCAAACACCCGACGGCCTGGCTGGAGTCGTCGAGGTAGTAGTCGACGATGTGGCGGTCGGTCTGCTGCACCGAGGTAATGTGCAGGCGGTGGAGCGGCTCGGGATCGCGGTGCCGCTGCAGGCCCAAGCCCCTCGCGGCCCACGACACGGTGGTGCCTTGAAACAACACGGAGGTGACCACGACAAAAAAGATGAGGTTGAAGATGGCGGGACCGTTCGGCAACCCCGCGAGCACCGGAAACGTCGCCAGAATGATCGGCACCGCGCCGCGCAAGCCGACCCACGAGATCAGCAATTGCTCGCGGAGCCCCAGCCGGCTCCCCAGAAGGGAGACGAAAACCGCCGCGGGCCGCGCAAGGAGCATGACCACCGCCGAGAGTATAAGACCCGGCTCCGCGACCGACCAGAGCCGGCTGGGAAACGAGAGCAGTCCCAACGCGACGAACATGACGATCTGCATGAGCCAGGCCAGCGCATCGTGAAAGCCGAGGATCAGCCGCTGAAATACCGCGAGACGGCGGCCGATCATCAGGCCCGCCAGATAGACCGCCAGCAATCCGCTGCCGCCGATGACGTTCGTGAGCGTGAAGGTACCGAGCCCCACGGCCAGAGTCAGCACCGGATACAGGCCCGAGGAGTCCAGCCGAATGCGGTTGAGCATCCACGCGCCGCCCGCGCCGAAGCTCACGCCGACCAGAATGCCGGCGCCCATTTGCATCACGAAATCGGCGAGGACCCGTTGGGCCGATATCGGCTCCGCGGTGGTCAGCAATGCCGTGATCGCGATGGTCAGGAAGACCGACATCGGGTCGTTGATCCCGGACTCGACTTCCAGCACCGACTCGACCGGCTTGGTGAGCTTGGCGCGGTTCTGGCGCAGGACCAGAAACACCGCCGCCGCGTCGGTCGAGGCGACGATACTGCCCAGCAGCAGTCCCTCGAGCCACGTCCACCCGAACCACCAGCGGACGAACGCCGCGGTGACCAGCGCGGTGAGCACCACGCCCAGCGTCGCCAGGCTCGCGGCCGAGCGGATGGCCAATCCAAAGGCGCGCGGCCGGGTGTCCAGACCGGCGGCAAACAAAATGAGGGCCAACGCGACCAGGCCGACGTCCCGCGTCAGCGCGTAATTCTCGAACACGATCCCGCCGAAGCCTTCGGAGCCGGCGAACATGCCGATGGCGATGAAAAACAGCAGGGCGGGGACGTTCAGATGGCGGGAAAGCTTGGTCAGCAGCACTCCGACCAACAGCAGCCAGGGGCCGATGGTGAGGACATGATCCAGGGTCATGCCGAAACGAAATCCATAGCGCGACTTTATCAAAGCGGCGAGCAACTGACAACACGCTTCGGCGGCCCGTTGGGTCGTCGGTCAAACGGCGGGCCTTTGACGGGAGCCCGGCGGCGATGCTATAGTCCGCGACCGTGCCTACCTACCTCGTGATGTGGATTCACCTGCTGGCGGTGGTGACGTTGGTCGGTGGACAGATCGTCTTCATCCTCGTCATCCGACCCGTCCTGGGCGCCCCCGGCGTTCCGCCCGATCTGCTCGGAGTGGTCGGACGGCGCTTTCGCACGTTGACCTGGCTCAGCGTGATCGTCCTCATCCTGACCGGCGCCTTCAATATCTTAAATGAGGGAGGCTCCGCCCGCATCGAATCTCCCTGGGGCGGTATCTTGATGCTCAAGCTCTTGCTCGTCGCCGCGGCGTTCGGGCTGACCCTGGTCCACGATTTCATCCTCGACCCCTATGCGCCGGCCGCCCGCCGACCTCCTGCCACGTCGGGATCGGGCCAGGCCGCCGTCGTGCAAACTGTGATCCTGG
>JBDSOK010000096.1:0-5429 GCA_039914845.1 Nitrospiria bacterium
ACACACTCCATGGCTCACACACCGGAATTAACCGTCCTCGGGGGCGGGTTGGCGGGCTGCGAGGCGGCGTGGCAGGCGGCTGAGCGCGGGGTCACCGTTGCGCTCTATGAAATGCGGCCGCAGCGCCCGACCGCGGCGCATAAGACCGATCAACTGGCGGAACTCGTCTGCTCGAATTCCCTCGGCTCGTCCGATATCACCAATGCGGCGGGCATTCTCAAGGAAGAGATGCGCCGGCTGGGTTCGCTCGTCGTCCGCGTGGCCGATACCTGCACGGTGCCGGCGGGCGCCGCGCTGGCGGTCGATCGCATCGAGTTTGCGGCGCGGATCACCAAGGAAATCTCCACCCACCCCAATATCACGGTGATCCGCGAAGAGCGCACGACGATTCCCGAGCAGGGGCCGGTGATCGTCGCGAGCGGGCCGCTCACCTCCGATGCTCTCGCTGAGTCGCTCAAGCAGCTCACCCGCGCCGAGCGCCTCTACTTCTTCGACGCCATCTCGCCGATCGTGGACGGTGAGACGATCGATCGCTCGATCGCGTTCGCGGCGTCGCGGTACAACAAGGGCGGCGCCGACTACCTGAATTGTCCCATGTCCGAGGCGGAGTACTCCACATTCTATGCCGCGCTGATCGCGGCCGAGAAGGTGCCGGTGCGCGAGTTCGAGAAGACGCCGTATTTCGAGGGCTGCATGCCGATCGAAGTCCAGGCCGATCGGGGGCGACAAACCCTGCTCTTCGGGCCGATGAAGCCGGTGGGGCTGGTGGACCCTCGGACCGGGGCCCGTCCGCACGGGGTGGTGCAATTGCGCGCCGAGGACGCGCACGGCCAGTCGTACAACATGGTGGGATTTCAGACCAAGTTGAAATGGCCCGAGCAGAAGCGCGTGTTCCGCCTGATTCCCGGCCTGGAGCGCGCCGAGTTCCTGCGCCTGGGCAGCCTGCACCGCAACACCTTCATCAACGCGCCGATGCTGCTGCGGGAGACGCTGCAATTTCGACAGGACTCGCGGATCTTCTTCGCGGGCCAGATCGTGGGCGTCGAGGGCTATACCGAGTCGGCGGGCATGGGATTGCTGGCCGGGATGAATGCGGCCCGGCTGATTCAGCACCGGCCGCTCCTCATCCCGCCGCCGACCACGACGTTGGGCACGCTGATCACGTATCTCACCACCAGCGATGCGCGGACCTTTCAGCCCATGAACGTCAACCTGGGCCTGTTCCCTCCGCTTCCGACCCGCATTGTCCAGCGCGAGATCCGGCGGCAAAAGATCGTCGACCGCGCCTTGGCCGACCTGGACCGGTGGAAGACCCAATCGGTGCTGTCCTAGCCATTCTCGCGGCGGAACGGGGCAGTTCTCCCGAGACGCTGCGGGCCTACCGCTCCGACCTCCGGCAGTTCGCGGCGTTTCTGGCCGAGGAGGGGCGGGCGAGCGGGGGGCTTGCGCCCCGAGCCGGTGTCTCAGCTTCCGGGGCACGCATTCTCTCGGCCGGCCACTTGGACATCCGGGGATTTCTGGCCGACCTGAAGACGCGCGGCCTGAAGAAGTCGACGATCGCGCGCAAGCTCGCCGCGGTGCGGACGCTGTACCGGTATCTCTGGCGTGACGGGCGGGTCCCCGCCAACCCCGGGCGCTTGGTGGCGACGCCCAAGCAGGACAAGCCGTTGCCGCGGTGGCTGTCGGTGGACGCGGCGGCCGCCCTCGTCGAATCGCCCGCGGGCGGTGCTCCGGCCGCGTTGCGGGCCCGCGCCATTCTGGAAACCTTCTATTCCACCGGCGCGCGCCTGGCGGAATTGACGGGGCTCAACCTGGGGGATGTCGATCATGAAGCCGGCGTGGTCCGCCTGTGGGGCAAGGGACGTAAGGAGCGGATCGTGCCGATCGGTTCGCGGGCGTTGGCGGCCATCGCCGCGTACCGGCAGACGGTGGGAGAGGGGGCCGGCGGTGCGCTCTTCGTGGGCCGCTCCGGGTTGCGGCTGACGACGCGGACCGTCGCACGGATCGTCAAAGTCTGGGCGCGAGCGGCGGGATCGCCTGACGCGAGCCCGCACACCCTGCGACATAGCTTCGCGACCCATCTCCTGGAGGGGAATGTGGATTTGCGGTCGATTCAGGAAATGTTGGGCCACGCGTCGTTGGCGACGACGCAGCGCTACACGCACTTGACGGCGGATCATTTGATGAAGGTCTACGACGACGCGCACCCGCGGGCCAAAGCCGCCCGCAAGCCCAGGCCATGAGGGTGGTGATTCGTTCCACGACCGTCTTGTCGGTGCGCGTCGATCGGCAGGTCGCGATGGGCTGCGACGGCCAGGTGACGATGGGCACGACGGTGATGAAGTCGAACGCCCGCAAGTTGCGGCGGATGTCGAACGAGCGCGTGCTGGCGGGCTTCGCGGGATCGACCGCGGACGCCTTGGCGCTCTTCGATAAGTTCGAGGCCAAGCTCTCCGAATACCGGGGCAACCTGAGCCGCGCGGCGGTCGAGCTGGCGAAAGATTGGCGGACCGACCGCATTCTGCGGCGGCTCGAGGCGCTACTGGCAGTGGCCGATCAGACCACGTCGCTCTTAATCTCGGGAACCGGGGATGTGATCGAGCCCGAGGACGGCATTTTGGCGATCGGGTCGGGCGGTCCCTACGCGTTGGCCGCGGCCCGCGCGCTCCTGGGCCAGCCGGGCTTGGACGCGGCGGCCATCGTCCAGCGGGCGATGAAGATCGCCGGCGGCATCGATATCTATACCAACGACTCGATTCTGGTCGAAACGCTGACCCTCTCGGCCTAGGCGCGACCATACCCCGGTGAGATGACATGAGCGATCCCATGCCCACGCCCTCCGCGTTCGACGATCTGGCGCCGCGCCACATCGTCGAGGCGCTCGACCGATACGTGGTGGGGCAGCATGCGGCCAAGCGCATGGTGGCGATCGCCCTGCGCAACCGCTGGCGCCGGCGACGCCTTGCGCCGGACCTGCGCGACGAGGTGCTGCCCAAGAACATCATCATGATGGGGCCGACCGGCGTGGGCAAGACCGAAATTTCCCGCCGCCTCGCCAAGCTGGCCCGCGCGCCGTTTCTCAAGGTGGAGGCGTCGAAGTTCACTGAGGTCGGCTACGTGGGCCGCGACGTGGAATCGATCATCCGCGACCTGCTCGAATTGTCGATCAGCATGGTGAAGACCGAATCGACCGAGCGCGTGCGCGAGCGCGCGGAGAAGCAAACCGAGGAGCGGTTGCTCGACCTGCTCCTGCCGCCGCCGACCCTGCGCCAGCCGACCGGCATCTACGATCCCGCGCGCGAGTCGGCGCCCGGACACTCCGACTCCTATGATCAGACGCGGGAGAAGCTCCGTCGGCAATTGAAGGAGGGGCGGCTGGAAGAGCGCACGGTGGAGATCGAGGTTCAGGATCGGGCGCCGGCGCTGCCGGTGGGGATCATTTCCAACGTCGGCATGGAGGACATGGAGAACAATCTCCGCGACATGCTCGGCAATCTCTTCCCCGGCAAGAAGAAGCCGCGCCGCGTCACCGTGGCGGAAGCGCGGCAGGCCCTGGTGCAGGAAGAAGCGCAGAAGCTGATCGACATGGACGAGGTGGTCCGCGAGGCCACCCGCCGCGCCGAACAGGACGGGATCGTCTTTCTGGACGAGATCGACAAGATCGCGGGACGCGAGCGGACCATGGGGCCCGACGTCTCCCGCGAAGGCGTGCAGCGCGATCTCTTGCCGATCGTCGAGGGCTCGACCGTGAACACCAAGCACGGTCCGGTGAAGACCGATCACATTCTCTTCATCGCCGCCGGGGCGTTTCACATCAGCAAGCCCTCGGACCTGATCCCCGAGTTGCAGGGACGATTTCCGCTGCGCGTGGAGCTGGACGCGCTGACGAAGGGAGACTTCGTCCGGATCTTGACCGAGCCGCGCAACGCGCTGATCCGCCAATACATCGCCATGCTGGCGACCGAGGGCGTGGAGCTGGAGTTTTCGGCCGACGCCGTCGAAGAGATTGCTGCGATCGCCGTGCTGGCCAACGACCGAACCGAAAACATCGGCGCGCGTCGCCTGTTCACGGTGATGGAGCGGCTGCTGGACACGGTCTCGTTCGACGCTCCCGAACTGACCGAGAAGCGCGTGGTCATCGACGCCGTGTACGTGAAGGAACATCTGGCGAATATCGTGAAGGACGAAGATCTGAGCCGGTATATTCTGTAAGGGCGGCAAAGGCGTTGTCGGTTATTGGTTATCGGTTGTTCGTCACGAATAACCAACAACGAATAACGAACAACGAATCACGAACAACTGGTTCTAACCCATGAATCGATTGATCGAAAAAGCCGACATCCTGATCGAGGCCCTGCCGTACATCCGCGCGTTCGCGGGCAAGACGGTGGTCATCAAGTACGGCGGTCACGCGCAAGTGGACGACGGTCTCAAGGCGGGGTTCGCCGAAGACGTGGTGCTCATGAAGTACATCGGGATCAACCCGGTGATCGTCCACGGCGGCGGGCCGCAGATCTCCGACATGATGAAACGCCTCGGCAAGGAGCCGCGTTTCGTCGACGGCGTCCGCGTGACCGATCGCGAGACGATGGACATCGTCGAAATGGTTCTGGGCGGCGTCATCAATAAGGAGATCGTCGAACTGATTTCGCGCCACGGCGGCCGAGCGGTGGGCATCAGCGGCAAGGACGGACAATTGATCACCGCCAAACCGCTCAAGGCCGCGGGCCGCAAGCGCCTCGATCTCGGCTACGTGGGCGAGGTGGACGCGATCGACGCGCGGGTCCTGATCGATCTCGCCTCGAACCACTATATCCCGGTCATTGCGCCGGTGGGGGTCGCGCGCGACGGCGCGACCTACAATATCAACGCTGATCTGGTGGCCGGCGCGGTGGCACGCGCGCTCCACGCCGAAAAACTGGTCGTTCTCACCGACGTGGCCGGTATCCTGAACGCGAAGCGCGCGCTCCTGCCCACGCTCTCGCGCAAAGAGATCCAGCGCCTGATCAAGCACGGCACGATCACGTCCGGCATGCTGCCCAAAGTCCAAGCGTGCCTGACGGCGGTCGAAGGCGGCGTGACCAAGGCCCACATCATTGACGGCCGCGTGCCCCATGCCTTATTGTTGGAAATCTTCACCAAGGAAGGCGTCGGCACCGAGATTGTTGCCTAAGGTTGTCGTCGTTGCTGGCTGGCAAGATGGCGTCAGATGCAAGGCGCCGCAAGGACGACCCCCCGGAGCGTACTCACGTGTACGTGAGGAGGGGCGTCCGCCGCGGCAACGCCGCAGATGGCGCCATATCGCCAGCCAGTAAAGCCGAAGTGGTGGAATGGCAGACACGGCGGACTCAAAATCCGCTGCGGGCAACCGCGTGGGGGTTCAACTCCCCCCTTCGGCACCACTCCTTAGGACGTTCCTTCGGGCCGCC
>JBDSOK010000112.1:0-2606 GCA_039914845.1 Nitrospiria bacterium
CCGTCTGATTCCTCGATCAGAGGCGCCACGACGTACGCTTGATGCCCCTGCTGAATCGCCCGCTGAATCGCGTCGTTTGCGGCCGCGCGCTGGCGTTCGGTATACCAGCGCGTCTCGATCGGCCAGCGCCCTTTTGGCATTTCGTCCACGATCGACACGTCCAAATCGCCATAGACCGTCAACGCCAAGGTCCGAGGAATCGGCGTGGCGGTCATGATGAGCACATCGGGGTCGCACCCCTTTCCCTTCAGATGCGACCGTTGCAACACGCCGAATTTATGTTGTTCATCGATGACCGCGAACCCGAATCGGGCAAAACGGACGTCCGGCTGCACCAAGGCATGCGTGCCGACGATACAATCCGTTTCCCCCCTCGCCAGGCGCGCCAAGTTCTCCGCGCGATCGCGAGGCGAGCGGTCGCCGGTCAGGGCGCCCACGCGTACACCCAATGACCCCAACAACGACACGATCTGTCGATGGTGCTGGTCGGCCAACAACTCAGTCGGCGCCATGAGGGCGGCTTGGTAACCGTCGGCGATCGCCATCCAAATCGCCGCGGCGGCCACCACGGTCTTCCCGCATCCGACATCACCCTGGATCAACCGATTCATCGGTCTCGCGGCGGCCATATCCGTCAGCACCTCATCCACCACCCGGCGCTGGGCCGTGGTCGGGGTAAACGGCAGGGCAGCCCAAAACGCTTCCAACCTGGCGGGCACACATCGAAAGGCGATTCCCTCCCGGGTCTTTAGGGTCTGATGCCTTCGGACGGCGAGCCCCAACTCGAGGAGAAACAGCTCCTCGAACACCAACCGACGATGCGCCGCGCTGCGTGCCGCATGGTAGGAGTCCAGGTCGGCATCCGGAGGAGGGAAATGCACGGCGGTGAACGCCTCCCGCCTCGCAAGCAATCCGCAGCGCTCGACGATCTCTGCGGGGAGACAGTCCACCTCGAACCCGTGCGCATGAGCCAGAACACGGTCGATCAGGACGCGGAGTACGCGGGAATTCATGCCGCGCGTTTCGTGGTAGACGGGGACGATCCGGCCCATGTGGAGCGATGGGGACTCATCCTCGTTGAGAATTTCGAACTGCGGATTGTCCATCCGCCAGCGTTGGAACAGACCGTCCGGCTTGATCCGGCCGGTGCACATGAGGATCTGTCCGGGTGATAAGCGGTTTCGGAGATAGCCCTGATTAAACCATCGTAGCCCCAGCGTCCCGGTCTTATCGCCCAGCACCCCGTTGATCATGCGGAACCGCCGGCGCGAGGTCACGACCTCTTCCACGGTGTGAAGCTTGCCGCAGACCGTCGCATCCTGACCGGCGGACAATCCGCCAAAAGATGTGAGCGACCCCCGGTCATAATACCTCCAAGGAATCATCCACAATAGATCCCCGACCCGCTCGACTCCCAATCGTCGCAAGAGGTCCGCTTTTCGCGGTCCGACCCCCGCGAGAGCCTGGATCGGCGAATCCAGATCGAAACGGCCGTCCGCGATCTCCCGGGGGGCCGTCTTGGTCTTCCGAGCGAGGGGCGCGAGAGGAAACACCCCGGTCCGCAGGTCATCCAATAAGGCGCCGATGGTCGACAGCTGCGCTTGTCGCCGTTCGAGCGGGGACTCGTCATATCCATCGAGGAGACGCCGCAATCGTTCAAGCTGGGGATGAATGGCGCGGTAGTCCGCATTGTTCAAGCCTTCTTGGGCTGAACCGCTCAAGAAGGCGCCTAAATTACGAATGACCGCCAGCTTCGCGCCATCGGCCCGGCGGGCGAAATCGACCGGCGCCTTCAAGCGAGCCAGATACGCCTCAAGACTGGACCGCTGCGGGCGGCTGAGCACTCGGTCAGGCACCGCTTGAACTTTCTCCTGCCCCATGCTAGTGTATCGGCCTTTGAGTCATGAGAGGAGTGTTGACATGGCACGTGTCTGTGATGTATGTGGAAAAGGTCGGCAAGTCGGATTTAACGTCAGTCACGCCAATAACAAAACGAAAAAAGTTTGGGAGCCCAACCTTCACGCCGTGCATGCCACGGTGGGTAGCACGACCAAACGGATCAAGGTCTGTACTCGCTGCCTGAAATCGCAGCGGGTCCAGAAAGCCGTCTAGCCTAAAACGTATACGATACTCCCAACAAAGCCCCGTAATCGGGGCTTTGTGACGTCAGTCCGATGACCAGCGAACTATCCAAACGCATCCGACGGTTGACCCCGTACATCACCCCGAAGAGACCGGACACGGCGTCCCCGGATGCCCCACCCCGATCGGTTTCGCCCGATACTTCGGCAAGCATGGTGATGGCCGGCAAGATCGTGGCGTATTCGAACGCCAGGGCATAGCTGATCACATCATCGAGTGTCTGACCCGGCGGGCTCCCCACGAAGGTATACCCCACGTTTAAATGGACCGTCAGCGGAGAGAACTCCTTTGTCGCGATGGCGATCAACCCCAGATCCGTCTCGCCCGTGCACGCCGAAGTCACCGATGCCGCGTTACTCGCTTGGTCGCAACTGGGGAACTTCAGGGCAACTTCTCCCGCCAAGAATAATGGATTGGCTTCCCGCCCTTTGAGAAAGAGAATCTTCGGACGGATCGTCACATCC
>JBDSOK010000128.1:0-7581 GCA_039914845.1 Nitrospiria bacterium
CTGAGGGGAAAGGGATACGATCCGGATGTGCTCATCATGACCGCCACCCCGATTCCTCGAACCTTGGCGTTGACGGTCTATGGCGATCTGGACGTGTCGATCGTGGACGAAATGCCAAAAGGGCGCCGGCCGATCGAGACGCGCTGGTATACCGAACGTCAGCGCGCCGCGGCGAACGACGCGATTCAGCGGGCGATTCAGCAGGGGCATCAAGCGTACGTCGTGGCGCCTCTGATCGAGGAATCAGACGGCGAGATTCGGTCGGCGACGCACGTGGCGGATCGACTGCACGGTCTCTTCAGCGAGGCTTCCATCGGGCTCCTGCACGGCCGATTGACTCGCCGAGCGAAGGACCTGGTCATGGAGGGATTTGCGGGCGGTGCGATCCATATCCTGGTGGCGACCACCGTGGTGGAGGTCGGCATTGACGTGGCCAACGCGACGGTCATGGTGATTGAACACGCGGACCGGTATGGGCTCGCACAACTGCACCAACTTCGCGGCCGCGTGGGGCGCGGTCCCCATCCGTCGTTGTGTGTGTTGATGTCGAGTGGACGCGTGTCTGCGGACGCGCGGGCGCGGTTGGATACGATGGTCGCCACACGAGACGGGTTTCAACTGGCCGAACGGGATTTGGCGCTCCGCGGGCCGGGAGAATTCCTGGGCACTCGGCAATCAGGGCTGCCGGACCTGCGTGCGGCGAACCTGGCGCGCGACGGCCGTGTGGTGGAAGAAGCGCGGCGGGAAGCGTTCGATCTGTTTCGACGAGATCCCGGCCTGGTTGATCCGAGACACGCGGCGCTCAAAGACGCTCTCGTTCGCACCTGGGGCACGCGGCTGGCCTTGGGGGCCATCGGATGACGATGGATTTTTGGAAGAAGCTTCGGACCGATGGCCCGCTGGGGATGTACGCGCTCACGGGCGCGCTTGCGGCGATCATGCGGCGTGGCGGCCGCATGCCGGCATTCACTCGTGCTCGCTGGAATTTGGGGGAAGCGGAGACGGAGCTCGACCATGCATACGAAGAGCTCGGCCGCTATCTGTCGGGCCGGTTGGCGGCCGGACAGTCCGTGGACCCGACGGACGAGCAGGCCGTCGCCCACACGAGACGCATCGACGCGCTGCACGATCGGATGCGTCGCCTCCGGGAGACGTTGACCCTGGGGATCGATGGTTGAGCGAACGCCGGGTCCCGGCCCCGTCCTTGTCGCGGCAATCGACCTCGGCACGAATGCGTTTCGGCTGCTTATCGCACGGATTGGCGCCGATCGAGGATTCACCGTCCTCCGCGTGCATCGCGTCATTCCTCGGTTGGGTGAAGGCGTCAGTCGAACGGGGGTCTTATCGGCGGCGGCGATGGGCCGTGGGCTCGATGCCCTGCGAGAAATTCGAGCGATTGTCGATGGGTATCCGCTGAACGCGGTGATGGTGGTGGCGACCAGCGCCATGCGCGAAGCGGCGAACGCCGGCGTCTTTCTCCGTCGCGTCCGTTCCGAGCTGGGTTTCGAGATTGAGATCATTTCCGGCGCCGAGGAGGCGAGGAGAACGTGGCTCGGCGTGCAAGCCGGCCATTCGAACGGTCGCCCGACCGCCGATGCCTTCGTGCTCGATATCGGGGGCGGCAGCACCGAAATCATGCATATTCACGGCGGGGCGCTGCTCAAGGCAGTCAGTCTAAATATCGGCGTGGTGAAATTGTCTGAGCAGTTCATCCATCACGATCCCCCGGCGGCTGGTGAATTGGCCGCCCTCGATATCGCGGTTCGGGACGGATTGCGGGAGGCCGAGCCACTCCGCGAGGGCGTAGGCCCCTGCTCCGTCATTGGGACCGCCGGAACCGTGACGACCGCTGCCGCACTATATCTCAACGTGGCGCAATACGACCCGTCGCTGACCCACGATACCCTCGTGCCGCGTACCGCAATCGAAGAGATTTCCAACCACTTGGCCCGTTTGTCGAGTGTGGAACGGCGAAGATTACCGACACTCGATCCCGGCCGTGAAGATGTGGTGATGGCCGGATTGGCGATTTTGCGTCGAGTGCTGGATCTCTTCGGTGTGGATGAAGTTCGGGTGAGCGAATATGGTCTGCGTGAGGGGCTGATCGTCGACTGGATCGATCGCCACCTCGGGCTCGGCATCCGGGCTTGAGTAGGGAGGCACGGTGTGTCATAATCCCGCGGTTCTTCGTGAAGGGGGGGGCTCGTGCCGTATCGGATTAAAACGCCAAGTAAACGCCAGATTCTCGAACCGGAGGCATTGATCGATCGGTACGAGCGGCTCGGCGATTGGGTAATGGACCATCTTCAACCGATAGGCATCGTGGGCGGCATTCTGATTGTGGGGGCCATCGGATGGGGGGTGTTTACGTGGGTGGGACAGCGGACCGAAGAGAGCGCCGCCATTTTGCAGGCCGAGGCCTTCAAAGTCTATCAAGCGGCCACTGATCCCACGCGTCAACAACGGGTCTTGGCCCCTGAGACGATCACCTCGTACGAACAGGCCATCGCTGGCTTTCAAAAAGTTCGCGACGCTTACCCGAACACCACGCAAGCCGCGATCGCCCTCTATCAGCAGGGCAATGCCTATGCCGCCCTCGGGCGCTACGATGAGGCCATCTCAACCTACCAGCATTGGCTCAAGGAGTATCGCGCCCCTGAGATGGTTCCGCTGGTAGGACAGCGATTGGCCTACGCGTATTGGGCGAAAGGTTCGCCGCAAGACGCCTTGGCGCGGTTCGACGAAGTCATCAAGATGAAGGATGCGCCGAATCGTGATCAGGCCTATTTTGAAACCGGTCGAATCTTGGAGCAGCAAGGCCACAAGGATCAAGCGCTGACGACCTACAACACGCTGGCCACCGACTATCCGTCTTCTCCCTGGGGGAGCGAGGCCGTTGCCAGGATCATCGCCTTAGGGGGTACCCCACCTCGCAGCGAGAGCGCCAAAACCCCACCAACTCCGGATGCCAAGGCCCCAAATCCTCAGCCTTCGCCGTAGTTCCTCACAGAGGGGATGTCGGCCTGCTCAGGCGGAGTCCCAGTTAGGACTGTTCCGCATTGATGTGGAGGATGAGGCGCTGACCTGACCGGATGGTGCTGCGGGTTCCCATCCCATTCCATTTTCTGATTTGGGCGACGCTCGTATTGAACCGCTTGGAAATGTTCCACAGCGTATCGCCTCGCTTGACGCGATACGTAAAGGGTTTGGCTATGCGAGGTTCCTCGATCACAAGGGCTGCGCTGGTCACGGTCGCCGGCCTCTCCTCTTCAATGGTCGGGGCACCGTGGTTGCCGGTCGGTACTAAAATACTGGTGCCGACACGGAGCGTTGATCGTTTGAGGTGATTGATTTCTCGGATGGCTGCCGTCGTCGTCCCGAATTTCTTGGCAATCGACGCAAGAGTTTCTCGCCGCTGCACCACGTGTTTCACCCAGACCGTTTTCTCCCATTCCGGGATTTTTGCGAAATTCTCATCGAAGGCGGCCTTGGTCCCAAAGGGGAGCTTGAGAAGATAATTCGGATAATCGAGCGGCGTAATGCCGTGCTTCAATTCCGGGTTGAGGTTCTTGAGATCTTCATAGGGGATGCCCGCGACCTTGGCAATCAGGCGGAGATCGGTCGGGCGATCGATCTCCACTTCGTCGTACTGCAAGGGATCGTGATAATGTAGGTTGAAGCCATATTTCTCGGGATTTTTGGCGATAATGGTCGCGGCCATGAACTTCGGGACGTAGTTGCGGGTTTCAGGATGCAGATAGCGAGTCGATCGAAGATCCCAGAAGTCGTCGGCTTTTGACTTGGCCATCGCCCGGCCGACCCGCCCCTCGCCCCCATTATAGGAAGCCAGTGCAAGCGGCCAGGAGTTGAACATCGCATAGAGATCTTTGAGGTAATTGGCGGCAGCCTCGGTCGATTTCACCGGATCGCGGCGTTCATCGATCCATTCGTTGATCCGCAACCCGTAGTGCTTTCCGGTGCCCTTCATGAACTGCCAGGGTCCGACCGCCGCTGAGCGGGAATACGCATAGGGATTGAAACCGCTTTCGATCAACGACACAAAAACCAGGTCCTCGGGGAGGTTATTTTTCTTGAAAATCTCCCGCATTAAAGGAAGGTACCGTCCTGACCGGCTGAGCCACAATTCGAATTTATCGCGGATTCGCGTGTTGAAATACTCGATGTGGCTTTCGACGCTGGAATTCAGGATGATCGGGACATCGTAGGTGGGGATGTCTTCTTCCTCGGCCTCGGGCGCGGGTTCTTCGATGATCGAGACCTGGGGCGGCAAGGGAGCGGTGACGGCTGGCGCTGAGGGAAAGGAGACGACCGGTACTTCGACGGCGCGGTGCCGCTCAGCGGGAGAGAGCTGAGGCGTCTCAACTCTCGGGACAGCCTCCATTGGTCGAGGCAACAAGGTGACCTTGGATTGAGTCGTCACCGGACGCGCCACCCCGGTCTGCCGCGGAGGAGGCGTGGACGCACAGGCGATCAGCCCGAGATGGGCGCCAAGCAGGAATACCACAAACCACCTCATACCCATCCTCCTTAAAGCCCTTTTAAACATAGCGGTTTTAGGTTCTGATTGTCAAACGACTGCGGTGGAAATTGCGTGAATTGGGCTCGTTCCGAACCGTTGGATGCAGTATAGATAATATCCGTGCCACGTCAATCGGGCTTGACACTGCGTCGCGCGACGTGCTAAATCCTCAAGCCTTCTGCAGGTGACATGTGAACGAGACCGTCTATTCTGGATCGGTTTTCGGTTTTTCCCCGTGAGAGGAGCCGGCGGCGTGCGAGCCGGTCGGTCGGCGCTCGCTCTCCTGGCGAGTGCCCTCGTGTTCAGTGCCGCCGTGTGTGCGGCCGAGACTGTCGTCTTTCCTCGTGCGCCCCTCGTCCGGCCGCTCCTCTCAGACCCTCGGGAGGCCCAATCCACATTGCGTTACCTGGTCGGTTCGGGAACTGCGCGCGGAGAGGCGTCATTCGGCGACACCGTGTGGCTGGTCGGAGGGCAGGGGGGACGGTCCTGGCAAATGGGAGTCCAGGGGGCGGTCTATACGCGCTTTAATCGCGACCGCGACTCAGTCGGTTTCTTGGACATCAACAGCATCGACTACACCATCTTCCTTCCCGTGGATCTGAGTCTTGACGGGGTCGATCTTCGCTTCGGGATCGGTCATCTCAGTTCACACCTCGGTGAGAGCGAAGTGCAGCGCCGGATTCGCTACGAGGGCGCGATGTTCTTTGACCGCAGCTTTCTGTACCGCCGGGATTTTTTTCGGGTGCTCGTGTCATCGGATCTCTCTGACGCGTGGCGGCTCTACGCCGGAACGAGTTATGGCTTCCATATGACCCCCGATCGATCCAGAACGGCGGTTCAAGCCGGGATGGAATGGAAAGCCATTTTTCATCGGTGGGGACTCGTCCGTCGACAATGGTACGCAGGGGTCGATGTGCAGAGTTGGGCCGAGGCGGAATGGGCGCTCAACACCGCCGTAGACATCGGCATGCGCGTCTCTCGCCCCGACGAGACGCACGGCCTGCGGTTCTCAATCACCGGTTATACCGGGCGGTCGCTCCAGCGGGTGCTGGCGCGTGATCGAGAGCGATACATCGGGATGGGATTTGTCTTCGAGCGGTAAATCCTCTTACACGATCTTTGTGACGATCTGAACGATCTCTTCGGGGAGGCGATGAGGTTTGCCGCGTTCATTTACACACACGAGCCGGACCCATCCCTCCGCGATGTCCTGCTCGTCACGGCGCCGCGCCGCCGTGTGCGAAAACGTGAGACTGGTGCGGGTAAAATCGACGATCTCACTCTCCAGGGACAGCAGATCGTTGTAGCGCGCCGGCGCCCGGTAATCGATCTCGACATGCGCCACCACGAAGAGCACGCCCACCGCCGCATAGGCGGCGACCTCGATGCCCCGGTCGCGAAGATACTCGGTGCGCGCCCGTTCGAAGTATTTCAGGAAGTTCGCGTAATACACCACGCCGCCGCAATCGGTATCTTCGTAATAGATCCGTATCTCCATTATCGATCCTTTTACGAGGGAGTCTCCTCGGAGCGTCCGCCTAAATGCCGGGCGAGAAACCGCTCCGCGGCGGCATAAAACCGCAGGCGGTTTTCCGGTTTGGCGAATCCGTGTCCTTCATCGGGGAACACCAGATATTCATAGGGCAGTCCACGCCGTTTCATGGCCTCGACGATCTGCTCGGACTCCGCTTGCTTAACGCGGGGATCGTTGGCGCCGTGCGCAATGAGGACCGGGATGGCAATGCGGTCAACGTGAAAGAGCGGCGAGCGACTCTTGAGAAAGTCCTCTTCGGTATCCGGGTCGCCCACGCGGCGATGTTCGATCGCGATGAACGCCGACCAGTAGGGCGGAATGGTGCGGATCATCGTAATCAAATTGCTGGGGCCCACCACATCCACCGCGCAGCAAAAGACCTCCGGGGTGAACGTCGCCCCGACCAGGGCCGCGTAGCCGCCGTATGAGCCCCCGTAAATCGCGATGCGCTTGGGGTCCGCGATCTGTTGGTCGACCGCCCAGCGGACGGCGTCGATCAGGTCATCGTGCATCTTGCCGCCCCATTCTTTATCACCGGCGTTGAGGAAGCGCTTGCCGTAGCCGGTCGATCCCCGGAAGTTGATTTGCAAGCAGGCATAGCCCCGATTGGCGAGCCATTGCGCCTCGGGATCGAATCCCCAACTGTCGCGGGCGTTCGGACCTCCGTGCACAGTGATCACCAGGGGCAGCGACGTGCGGGGCTTGCCCGGTGGGAGTGTGAGATAGCCCTGCAGCGGGAGGCCGTCGCGGGCGGTCAGCGCGATCGGCTGCATCGGCGCCGTCGTATAGGCGAGCAGGTCGGGCTTGCTGTAAAAGAGCAGGGTACTCAGCCCGCTCGGGCGTTCGTAGCGGTAGAATGCGGTCGGCCCGTCGTCCACGCTGAACGCGACGATCCAGGTCCGGTCGGCGTCATCGCGGCTCAGAATGGACCAATCACCGTGGTGCAGCCGGGATAGGCGCTCGACATCATGGCGGATCGCCTCATCCAGCACCACCCACTCGGTTCGCGCGCGCTCGAATGCCACGGCCTGCACGGCGTAGCTGTCGGGGTGGATGAGGACTCCGCCCACGTCGTAGTCGGGGTCCTCGGCCAAGCCCCGAATGGCTCCGCCGGTGAGTTCGAGATCGACCAGCCGGCTGGTGTCGTGGCCCCGTGCGTCTTCAAGGTAGAGGTGCGTGCCGTCGCGGGAGAAACCCACGGGCTGACTGTTGAGGGCGTCGTCGGCATCCCACGTCAGAATCGTCCGCCAGTCCGCATCGGGACGTTCCCGCACGAGCAGTTCGAATCCGCCATCGGACGTCGCGCCCAGCGCGCCCCGGACGTCCAATCGCGAATCGGCCAGCCACGACGCCACATGCCCCGGGTTCTTGGCCACGAGTCGCAGCTCGCCGGACCGCAGATCCAGGTGGTACGCGTCATGAACCCGCGCGTCGTCCCGGTTCATCGCGATGAGAAGCTCGTCGGGAAACTGTTTGTTCCAGTCGATCACCTGGACCTGCACGCCCT
>JBDSOK010000118.1:0-19574 GCA_039914845.1 Nitrospiria bacterium
GCCGGTCCCATCCCGGTCATCACCAGGACCGCGATCACTCCCCATTGGACGGCGCAGGCGGGTTTCAGCCCGCTACCGATCAACGACCACAACCTCGCCGCGCATCCGATTGTGGACGAAACAAAAGTACGGGTATCGACCCGGCTTGGAAAACGTATGGACGCACGTCTGGCCGGCATGAAGATCCTCGCAAAAAATCTCCAGGTGGGCATCGGGACCGGACCCCGGGATGCTCGAGGACAGGTGTCGGCGGGTATCCTCATTGCGCCAGACCACGGTATCCCCCACCTCGATCGCGATCTTCGGCGGGTCGAATCGATAACTGTCCTTGGCGATCACCACGTCGAACTCCCGCACGTCCTGCCCGATCAACGTGTTCGGCAGACAGAGCATTGCGAGCACGATCGCCGCGGCCGCCCCACGCCTCATCGCGCGGCCTCCTTGGGCTTGACGTGGCACCGGAGGCAGTCGGTCAGCGGAAACGCCACCCGATCGTGGCACCGTCCGCAATACTCGCCGGCGGCGATCTTGGTCATGTGCATCTCCGGGTGGCCGCCCGCCTTTTTCCGGAAGATCCGATCATGACAATTATCGCACGAGAGCCACATGGTATGGATGCGATGCGAGAACACGACATCCGGCTGAAACTTGCTCTTGGTCGTGATCACCACGTCCAGATCGAACGCCGGCACCTCGGGAGCCGACGGATCGATCGCATCCCGGGGGGCAATCTTTCCGTCGCGTAAGGTCGCCGCCCAATCCACCAAGTCGTACTGGTCCTTCGGGAACCCCGAAAGTTCGAGCGCGGGCGGATGCGCGGCGCGGCCCGCCTGCTCGGCGCGCCCGACGACGCCTCCGGGATCTCCGCGGCCGGCGATATTGCCCCGGCTGTCCAGATAAATGACCGCCGAGGGGTCGACGCTCTTCAGTTTCTCCTGGATGCGCTGCAGCCGCTGCTGATCTGCCGTCGGCGCCGGCGCGGGGTCGGCGGACCATGCGGAGGCCGTCGTCATCGCGATCGCGCACAACGCCGAGACCGCCGCCCGGCGCCGCGCCCCGCCTCGCACCCCCCCCATCGGTTACCCCCCGCCTTCCGACGGGGCGATGGTGAACTGACTCTTGCCGGAGTGGCAGCGATCGCAATACAGCGGCGCCCACGCGATCCGCCCGTTATGGCACTTGCCGCAGTACTCGCCCTTGATGATCTTGATCATGGTGACCTCGTTCGCGCCGGCCTTCATGACGAAGATGTCATCGTGGCAAACCTTGCATTTAAACCGGATGCGGTGGAACCAATGGGGGAACACGACCGGAGGCATTTCGGCCTTTTCCGCCTCGCGGTTCATGATGATATCGCCGTATTCGGCGCCGGAATCGCCCGACGGCCACAGCAGCCCCGCCGCCAGGACGAGTCCGCCGCCGATCCAGGCGATGGTCCCCCATCGAGTTCGTAATCGAGCCATGCTCTTCACCATTCGCGGTAGCTCACCCCGTCCAATCCGGTTTTTTCGCTCGATGAATGGACATCGAAGACGTCGTCGCCGCACCACGACTGCTCATCGGCATCGCTCTCGTAGCAGCGCAGCACCCACTCGGTCGTGCCGGTGATCGGATCGGTCGGGACCTTGCGCAGATAGCGTTTGACGGTCAGGCCCTTGATGGTCGCCGCCTCGCCCGACAGATCGACGCGAAGCAGGTTCTCCAGGGAGAGGGGATACCCGTTCGGGCTGGACACCTCTTTGCAGCTCAATTGATTCGCTTGACAGAGCACACCGATCAGGCGATCGCCGTCCCGGTTCCAATCGTCATGAAACCGATCGATCGCGAGGCGCATTTCCCGGAGGGCTTGACGCAGTTCAATCTCCTTCGCGCGCTTGACCGTAATTTTGGAAAGCGGCATCGCGACCGACACGAGCACCAGGATGATCGCCATGGTGGCGAGCAATTCCAAAAACGTGACGCCCCGCTGCCCTGTCCCGCCTCCCCGCATCTTTCTCCCGTCTCCTGATTGGTCCTCTTATGCGGGTGTTGGAGCCTGTTCAGGAAGGGCCAGATACAAGGCGGAGCGAGCACCGGAGCGGAGCGTACTCCGTGTGTACGTGAGCACCGGAGCGCAGCGACAACGATGTAGATGGCCCTTCATGGACAGGCTCTACCGGACCGTGGACGGCTTGGGGAGGACCGGCCCCCCGGGAACCGGCGGGAAGGGGAAAACCTCAGGGGTCGCGCGCTGCCCGGCCGGAGGCACCGGGGGCGCCGAGACCGGGGGCGGAGGATTCGCCGGCGACAGGGGCATGGCGGTCCCCGACTCGCCGGGGGTTCCGGGCCGGCTGATCGTGTCCGACGGCGAGAACATCGGCTGAGTCGTGAAGGTTTCCTCGGTGCCCGACCAGAACGACTGGACGGCTGATCCCGGCGCCGACAGCCCGCGGATCACCCGCGGGGTGATCGTCAGCACCACGTCGCTTTTGACCTTCTGCTTATCGGTGGACGAAAACAGCTTTCCGATAATGGGCAGATCGCCCAGGCCCGGAATCTTGTTCAGCGAGACGCGCTCTTCATCGCGGATCAACCCGCCCAGAATCACGGTTTCGCCGTCCCGCACGTTGATCGTCGTTTCGGTGGTGCGCGTGCCGAAGCGGTATTGGTTCGCCTGCTGATCGACGTCGCCCAGCGAGGTGACGTCGAGCTTCAGATCCATCGTCACGTCGTTGTTGAGGCGGATGCTCGGCTTGATGTCGAGCTTGATGCCCACGTCTTTGAACTCGGTCGAGGTGGTCTGGGTGGGCACTCCGGTATTGTTCGCGCTCGGGGGAGCCGACGTGGTGGTGATGAGGTTGATCGGCACCTTGTCTCCGATATTGATCTTGGCCGTTTTGTTGTCCACGACGCGGATTCGCGGATTGGCCAGCGTCTTGGCGTTCGAATCGAGCTTGATGAAATTGATCAGCACGCTGGGCAAGGTGACCAGGATGTCGCCGCTCGCCAAATCCTGCAGCGTCCCGAGCGTGAGCGCCGGATTGGTGTCCACGTTGAGCGTGCCTGAGGCGCCCGGCTGCTTATCCCGGAAGAAGTTCCACCCGTACTTGAGCGTGTTGGTCCGGGCGATCTCGATCACCTCGACCTCGAACATGACCTCGGCCACCTGCCGGTCATTGGCTTCGATGATCTTCTCGGCCAGACGGATTTTGTCGGGACTATCCCGCATGACGATCGTATTGAGTTCTTCGTTGACGAAGACCCGTCGCGTGTCCAGCATCGTGCGGAGCAGATTGACCATATCCTTCGCGCGGGTATTGGACAAGTAGAACGTGCGGATGAGCAGGTCCTGGTACTGATCGATTTTCTGTTTGGTCTTGGGCAAGATTAAGAGCGTGTCCACCGCCACGCGCTTCATGAAGAGATTGTTGGTGGTCAGCACCAGGTTGAGCGCATCGCGAAACGACGTGTTTTTTACGAAGATCGTGATGTTCTCGTCTCGGATATCGCGGTCAAAGAGGAAATTGACGCCCGAGGTCTTGGCGAGCAGATCGAACACCTCTTTGAGCTTGGCGTTTTGGAATCGCAGGGTGATCGGTTGGGCGGAGGTCAGGTTGAGCTCGTCGGAGGCTTCCAGCAGTTTGGTTCGCTCGGCGGCGTCCTTGAGGGCCGTGCGGGCGGCCGCGAGGTCCGGATCGAGTTCGAGCGCTTTTTCCAGCGACTCCACGGCGTCGGCCAGTTTTTCCGCCCTGAGCAATTGCACGCCTGCGGTATATCGCTCCTCGGCTTCCTTGGACCGCAGGGCCTTGGCCAGCGACGTGCGATACGTGTCATTGTTCGGATCGAAGGTGACGGCCTGCTTGAACTCCTCCGCGGCCAGTCCGACGGCGCGCTGACCCAATAAGGCCTGTCCCCGGGAGTGATGCTGAGCGGCGGCCTGCGCCCTTGCCGCGTCGAGCTTGGCCTTGAGGCGCGCGTCGTCGGGGCGCTTGGCGACCGCTTCCTGATACATCGTCACCGCGGCATCCCAATTCCCACCGCGGGCATATTGGTCCGCGACGCGCGTCTTCGCCGCGCACCCCGCGCCGCCCAGCGCAAGGGCGGTCGCCAGCGCCACGCTCGGTATCCATCGGGACACGCGCGTCTGACCACCCGGCGAGACGAACGTGATCACGGGGTCACCGTTTGCCGGAAGTATTCCACGGTGCGTTTGAGACCGTCCTGCAGGCTCGTGCGGGGCTCCCAATCACAGGCCTTGGACAGCTTGGTCGCGTCCAGACTGCTGCGGAGTTGCTCCCCCCGCCGTTCGGGCCCGTACCGCTCTTTGACCGGCGAGCCGATCACGTCCGCCAACATCCGGAACAATTGATTCACCGAGGTCTCGCGTCCGGTCGACACGTTGAACGTGTCGTTCAGCCCGCCGTTCAGCACAGCCATGTTCGCCTCCACCACGTCCTCCACCGCGACGTAGTCCCGCGTTTGCTTGCCGTTGCCGTAAATGATGGGTTGTTCATTCTGCAAGAGGCGCAACGTGAAGATGGCGACCACTCCCGCCTCGCCGAACGGGTCCTGGCGCGGGCCGTAGACATTGCCGTACCGGAGGACCGCCGACTGCAGTCCGTAGGTGCGGGCGTAGTAGTAGAGGTAATGTTCGCCGGACAATTTGCTGATCCCGTAGGGGCTGAGGGGATGCGCGGGATGATCTTCGGCCGCCGGAAAGGCGAGTGGCTCGCCGTACACCGCGCCGCCCGAGGAGGCAAAGATCACGCGCTTGGCGCCGATCTTCACCGCCTGCTCCAACACGTTCACGGTTCCCAGGATATTGACCTGCCCGTCGAACAACGGATCAGCCACCGACCGCCGGACGTCCATCTGCGCGGCGTGGTGGACGATCACCTCCGGCCGCTCCTTCTTGAAAACTTTTTCCAGTTTGGGGCTGAGGATGTCCAGCTTATAGAGTTCCGCCTTCCGATTGACGTGCTTTTTCTTCCCGGTCGACAGATCGTCAACGATCGAGACCTCGTGTCCCTCCTCGATGAGCCGATCCGCGATGTGGGAGCCGATAAACCCCGCACCCCCGGTTACGACGATCCGCATACGGTCTCCCCTACCTCGTTCACGCCGCCGCGCGATACCACGCGACGAATCGTTCCAACCCCACGTCGATCGGCGTCGACGGCACGTACCCCAGCATCGCCCGCGCCTTGGCCACGTCCGCAAACGTCACCGGCACGTCGCCGGGCTCCGCCGGCCGCGCGTCCACGATCGCCTTCTTGCCCATGATCCGCTCCAACCGCCGGATCAATTCGCGGACCTCGATCGTTTCCGACTCGCCGAGATTGAAGATTTCATACGGGTGCGGCCGCTCCAGCGCCGCCAGCACCCCCGCGATGATGTCGTCGATATACGTAAAATCCCGGCGCGCGCTCCCGTCACCGTAGAGGGCGAGCGCCTCGCCCCGCTCGATCGCGCGCGTAAACGCGTGAATGGCCATCTCGGGCCGCTGCCGGGGACCGTAGACGGTGAAGAATCGCAAACAGGTCACCGGCAGGCGATAGAGATGATGGTAGGTGTAACACATCAACTCCCCGGCCTTCTTGGTGGCGGCATAGGGCGAGATCGGCCCGTCTACCGGATCGGTCTCCGCAAACGGCACGTTCTTCTGCTCGCCGTAGACCGACGACGACGATGCGAAGACGAAGTTGGCCACGCCGTGACGGACCGCGGCCTCCAGCAGGTGCAGGGTGCCGCGGACGTTCACCTCTTCATACAGCAGCGGATCCTTGAGCGACGGGCGAACCCCCGCGCGCGCGGCGCCATGAAAGACACGATCGATCCGTCGGCCCGCAAACAGCGCATCCACCTGCTCACGACGGCGTAGATCGCCTTCAATGAACTCGAATCGAGGATGGGCTTGCGCGGCGGCCAGGTTGCGGCGTTTGATCGCGGGATCGTAGAAGGGATCGAAGTTGTCGAAGCCCACCACCGAATGCCCCAGGTCGAGCAGGCGCTCGACCAGATGCGATCCGATGAACCCCGCATTGCCGGTCACAAGAACGGTGGGCATGACCTCCAAAATACCAATATAGTCTGTGCGGCAGGCCCGCACCCAGCGGGTACCCTACCAGGACCGTGGGGTGAAGTCAATGAAACCCAGCACATCAAGGCGTGGCCGCCGGGCCCCGGTTGCGCAGGATCGTCACCGTATCGTCGCCGCTGTTGGCCACGGCCAGATCCGGCCACGTATCGCCGTTGAAATCGCCCACCGCGACCGACAGGGGGAGCATGCCGACGGCGTAGGTTTCCGACACGGTCAACGTCCCGTCGCCATGACCGAGGTAGACCACGAGCGTCTCGTCCACTTTGTTAACAATCACGAGATCGGCGAACTGATCCTGATTGATGTCGCCCGCAGCCACCGCAACCGGCCCTGCCCCAGTGGGGTAGGTCGTCAGCGCGGGTGGACGGAACGTCTCGGGACTCGGATCGAATGGTGTGCCCTTGTTGATGATCAGCACAAGCCCACCGGAGATCGTCGTCACCGCCAGGTCGGGAAAACCGTCAAGGTTCAGATCCGCGGCCACGATCGCGCTGGGGCTGCCGGCAACGGCATAGGTTTGCTCCGAAGAAAACGTGCCGTCTCCCACCGCCAAAAAAACCGCTATGGTGTCGGTCCCGTTGTTGGCCACGGCGATATCGTCGAAAGTGTCGTTATCGAAATCGGCCACCGCCACACCCAACGGCAACGCATTGGCGGCCAATGCTTTCGGGGCGGGAGCTAGAAATCCGCCACCGGGATCACCGAACAAGATCGTCATCTGATCGTTCGCGAAATCAGTGACGACAACATCGCGAATGGAATCGTTGTCGAAGCGTCCTGCGCCCATCGACAACGGGCGGCTACCTGGTAACAGGCCCACCGATTGCTCACTGGGGAACGTTCCATTACCCACACCCGTTCGCATCCACACGGCAGGAGAGTTGCTATCCGCATCGGCGATGACCAAATCCAAGCTTTGGTTGCCGTCGAACAGGCCCGCTACTAAGGCCTGGGGCTCGGCCGTGGGGGATGTGCCCAGAGGACTTTCTACCCCGTCGTAGAAGCTGGACGGCCCGTTGCGCAGGACCACGGAGATCGTACCATTCCCGGCATTGGCGGTAACCAGATCGGTAAAACCATCCGCATTGAGGTCTGGTGCGATGACGGCGGAGGGCACGCATGCCGTCGGGGGGAGTGATGGACAGACATGGACCGCCCCGTCATCGATGAACCGACGAACCAGCGTGACCGTGGCGGTATTCGACGCAACGTTGGCCGCGATCAGCACGGTGGGGTCGGGCCCGGTCGGCACCGCCGTGCTCGCGCTGGGAATCACGAACGGGGCGGTGTAACCGCCGATCAACGAAATGCGGCCGACGGTATCGTTGCCGCCGTTGACACTATTGACCGACCAACTCGCAGCCTGCGCCGGAGAGAGGGTGAATTGGGTCCGGCCGCCGATAGGCACGTTGACCGCCGCGGGGGAGAGCGTTGACGGCCCGTCACTGCCGCCCCCTCCGCTGCACGCGAGCAGGAGCGAGCAGAGCACGACCGCGGACACGTTCCGGCCGGGCCTGATCTGGAAAATTAGCTTACCCATGTTCCACCTCGATCACCGCATTGTCGATTAACCGCGTGGCGCCTACCCAGACCGCCACGGCGGCGACGACTCGTCCGGCCGGCCGGTCGACCGGCTGGAGCGTGTCGGGATCGACGAGCGCGACGTAGTCCACCCGTATCCCGGATTCGCCTGTCAAGATGACCTCCATCGCCTCCCGAATCTTCCCCACCGACCGCTCTCCGGACGCAATTTGGCGGGCGGCTTCGGCCAGGGCGGCGGGCACGCGGAGGGCATTTTTACGGTCCTCCGGGGAGAGATAGGCGTTGCGGGAGCTGGCGGCCAGGCCGTCGGCATCGCGCACGGTGGGGCAGACCACGACCTCCACCCCCAGGCGCAGATCCAGGACCAGGCGGCGGATCACCGCGGTCTGCTGGTAGTCCTTCCGGCCGAAATAGGCCCGGTGAGGGTTCACGATCGCGAAGAGCTTGGTGACGACGGTGGCCACGCCGCGGAAATGGCCGGGACGCGAGGCGCCGCAGAGGACCGTGCCGAGCGGGCCGACGTCCACAGTCGTCTCCGCGCCCGGGGGATACATCTCCGCCACCGACGGATGAAAGAGCGCGTCCACCCCTTCCCGCTCGCAGAGCGCGCGGTCGGCGTCGAAGACCCGCGGGTAGCGCTCGAAATCCTCCTGCGGCCCGAATTGGGTGGGGTTGACGAAGAGGCTGACCACCACCCGATCGCAGGCCGCCCGCGCGGCCCGCATCAGGCTTGCGTGGCCGTGGTGGAGCGCGCCCATGGTGGGCACTAAGCCGATCGTGTGCCCCTCGCGCCGGACGCCATCCGACCAGTCCCGCATCTCGGGGATCGAGGCAACGATGTTCAAGGTTCAAGAAGGACGATTGTGGTTCCAACAGATAACCACGCGTGTTTACTTCCGCACATAGTACTGCACCCCGCCTTTCATCTGACGGATCTGGCGGATCAACTCGTCCAGGTCGGCGCTGCTGCGGATGAAATCCATCGCCGTGGTCTGGATGACCAGCAACGGCGTTTCGGTATAGCCGAAAAAATACTCGCTGTACGCGCGGTTTAAGTCCTCAAGATACTCCCAGGAGATATCCTGCTCGAATTCACGGCCGCGCTGCTTGATGCGCTGCATCAAGGTGTCGGTCTCCGCCTGGAGGTAGATCACCAGGTCGGGCTTGGGCAGCCGCGGTCGCAGCAGCCGGTACACCTGATCGTACAGGACCAACTCCTCCGGGGAGAGATTGACCGTCGCGAAGATCCGATCCTTGGGGAGGAAGACGTCGGTGATCGTGACGTTTGAGAACAGCTCTTGTTGCGCCATCTCTTCCTGCTGCCGATAGCGCGACAAGAGGAAGAAGACCTGGGCTTGGAAGGCCCACCGCCGCCGGTCGCGGTAGAAGCGAAACAGAAACGGATTGTTCTCGGCGTCTTCCAGGACCGGCTTGCCCGACAACGCGTCGGCGAGCAGGTTGACCAGGCTGGTCTTCCCGACGCCGATCGGTCCTTCCACCACCAGATATTTGGGATCCATTCCGGCCCGTCAGTTCCCGCCCAACGCGACCGGATCGAGCGCCCGGACGGCGTGGGGATCGTCCAGGCGACTGCGCAACTCCGCGACCGACACGCCCAGCAAAGGATGGATGACCCGCGGCGCGATCTCCGCCAGCGGGATCAGGACGAACGCGCGCTGCGCCATCCGCGGATGGGGAATGATCAGATCCGGTTCGTCGACCACGCGATCTCCGTAGAGCAGGATGTCGAGATCCACCGTGCGGGGCCCGCCGGGCAGACCGCGCTCACGCCCCCCGGCGCGCTCAATGGCCAGACAAGCCAGGAGCAGCTCACGCGGGCTGAAGTCGGTCTCCAGTTCCACGACCCCGTTGATGAAGGGAAACTGCGCCGCCCCACCGACCGGCTCGGTTTCATACCACCGGGAACGGGCCGCAAAGCGGCTGCGCTCGAGACGGTCCAGCGCATCCACCGCCGCCCGGCAGTGCGCCAGCCGATCGCCGAGGTTGGAGCCGACGCCGATATACGTGCGCTCCACGGCGGCGATCAGAAGACCAACTTCAGGTCCGAGAGGCGCGTCTTCAGCGTATCCAGGACACGCTGCTCGGCCGTCGCGTCCTTGGCGAGAAACGTCGCGGAAAATCGCAGGTAGCGGCCTACGTCATCCCACGGCACGGTCGAGATGAGTGTTTCGGTGATCAGAAACTCGGAGACGTCCTCGGCCGTCCGAAATTTCCGCCCGCCCTTGACGCCCTTCGGGGCGGCGGTGTAGAGGAAGAACGATCCGCGCGGCATGGCCACGTCGAAGCCGATCGCGCCCAGCGTGTCGGTCAATCGCCGCAGCCGCCGCTCGTACTTCGCTCCGATTTGGGCCGTGATCTCGGGATGCTCCAGCGCGTAAACACCCGCGTGCTGAATGGCCTTGAACTGGCCCGAATCGCAATTGTCCTTGACCATCCCGAACGCCGACACGATGAGAGGATTGCCCGCCACGAAGCCCAGCCGCCACCCGGTCATGTTGTACGCCTTGGAGAGCGAGTGCAGCTCCACGCCCACGTCCTTGCCGCCGGGCACCGAGAGAAAGCTCAACGGCGGCTCCCCGTAGGTCAGCGCCGCGTAGGCCGCGTCCACCACCACGATGAGTTTGTGGCGCTTGGCGAACCGCACGACCTCTTCGTAGAACGCGCGCGTCGCCGAGGCCCCGGTGGGGTTGTTGGGATAATTGAGATAGAGGAGCTTGGCCCGTTTGAGGTCCGACGCCTTGACGGCCGACAGATCGGGGAGATAGCCGTTCTCCTGCCGGAGGGGAAGCTCCACCACCCGCCCGCCATACCAGCGGGTATGCGTGGCCATCACCGGATAGCCGGGCACGGTCACCAGCGCCACGTCGCCGGGATTGATGAAACACGCGGGGATCATCGCCAGCGCAGGCTTGGAGCCGATCGAGTGAATTACCTCGGTCGCGGGATCGAGGCCCGGCGCGCCGAAGACGCGGTCCAGATACCGTGCCGCCGCGGCTTTGAATTCGGCGATGCCGTTGTCGGCATACCCCCGATTCTCCCACCGCCCGGCCTCGCGCCGGAGCGACTCCACCACGCCCGGAAACGCCATGTCGTCCGGCTCGCCCACGCCGAAGTCGAGCAATTCGACGCCGGGATGCGCCTTCTGCGCCGCCGCCTTCGCGCGCTTGATCTTCTCAAATTTATAGATCTTGGTGGACTTGCCGAACGTGGCCCCGCCGATGCGTTCGGCAAACCGCTTCTGAATGTATGACCCTTTCATATCTCTCCTGACCCGCTACGCGTCCCGCCAACCCCTAGATAGTTTCTTGACCCATCCTTGGCCGTTTGGTTCTCCTTCCCCCCTTGAGGGGGAAGGCGGGATGGGGGGACACTCTTCGTCGGGACGGCCCCGTGTCAGGCGACACGCTCCCGGTTCGCCCCCCACCCTCCCCTCCCCCGCAAGGGGGGAGGGAATAGCTTGCTCGTTCTCCCCCAAGGGGGGAGGGAATAGATTGCTCGTCCTCCCCCAAGGGGGGAGGGAATAGCTTGCTCGTTCTCCCCCAAGGGGGGAGGGAATGGCTTACTCGTTCTCCCCAAGGGGGGAGGGAATGGCTTACTCGTCCTCCCCAAGGGGGGACTCCCCTTCCCGCAGGGATGGAAAATAGCTTTTACACCACCCGGTTGCGCAGACGACCGATCCCTTCGATGTGAATTTCCACCACGTCGCCCACCTGCATCGGCCCCACGCCCGCCGGCGTGCCGGTGGTGATGATGTCGCCCGGCAGCAGCGTCATGACCTTGGAGACGTGGCTGACCAGGGTGGACACGTCGAAGATCATCGACGAGACCGGGGCGTCTTGCTTGCGCTCGCCGTTGAGGAATGTTTCGATCCGGAGCTGGGTGACATCGATCTCGGTGGAGATGACCGGTCCCAAGGGACAAAAGGTGTCGAAGCCTTTGGCGCGCGACCACTGCCCGTCTTTTTTCTGGAGATCGCGCGCGGTCACGTCATTGCAGCAGGTGTAGCCGAAGATCACCGATGGGGCGACCTCCGGCGCGACGTTCCGCGCGCGACGCTTGATCACCACCGCCAGTTCGCCTTCGTAATCGACGCGCTTGGTGACGCCTTCCGGGTAGACGATCGCCTCCTCCGGCGCCAGCAACGCGCTCGGCGGCTTCAAGAAGATCAACGGCTCGGTGGGCGGTTCTTTCTTGAACTCCGCGGCATGGTCCTTATAGTTCACACCGATCGCGACGATCTTGGTGGGCAGGCACGGAACCAGCAATCGCGCGGCCGCGAGCGGAACCGTGGTGTCGGTCACCTTATAGGTCCCGAACAGGTCGCCCTCGATCGCCCGAATGAGGTCCCCTTCGAGACGGCCGTAGCCGATCAGATCTTTATAGTGAAAACGGAGATACCGCATGGGGAACAGGGTACGATCGCCGGAGAGTCCCGAAAACGCGGCCATCTTCGCACGATCCGATCGAACGGGTCAAGACAGCCGCGCCGTCTTCGTGTCGGAGGCCTTCAACCCCAGCACGTCCTGCATATCGTAGAGTCCCGGCGGCTTGCCCGCGAGCCATTCCGCGGCCCGGAGCGCGCCGCGTGCGAAGGTGTCCCGGCTGGAGGCGCGATGCGTGATCTCCACGCGCTCGCCCAGCCCGCCGAACACGACCGTGTGGTCGCCCACGATATCGCCGGCCCGCACCGTCTGGATCCCGATCTCGGCGGGAGCGCGGGGGCCGATCTCGCCGTGGCGCGCATAGACCGCGACCTCGTCCAAGCGACGCTCGATCGCCTCCGCCAGAACTTCCCCCAGCTTGAGCGCCGTGCCGCTCGGCGCGTCTTTTTTCAGCCGGTGATGCGCCTCGACGATCTCGACGTCGTAACCCGGGCCCAGCGCCCGCGCGACATCGGCCACGACTTTGAACATGACGTTCATGCCCAGACTCATATTGGGGGCGAACACGATGGGAATGCGTGTGGCGGCTCGGCGGATCGTCTCGATCACCGGCGCGGGTAATCCGGTCGTGCCGATGACCAGGGCGATGGGCGCGTCGACCGCCTGTTCCACCAGCCGGGCGGTGGAGGCGGGCGAGGTAAAATCGATCGCCACGTCGCCGTCGGCGAGCGCCGACGCGAGATCGTCGCCGATCGCCACCCCGAGTTGTCCCACGCCCGAGACTTCGCCGGCGTCGCGCCCCAGGTTGGGATGCCCGGCGCGTTCGACCGCCGCCGCAAGCTGAAGACCCGGCATCTCCATCGCCAAAGCGACCAGGCGGGCGCCCATTTTGCCGCCCGCCCCCATGATCACGAGACGATGGGCTTTCAAGGGAGCGGGTGTCGCCACGACTTAGAGGAGTCCGAACTGCGCGAGGGCCTGTGTGAGCTGCGCCTTCGGCCCATCGCCCATCGGGCAGAGCGGCAGCCGCAACTCGTCCGAGCAACGGCCCATCAGGCCGAGCGCAGTCTTCACCGGAATGGGGTTGGTTTCCAGGAACAGGGCGGTGGTCAGCGGGTGCACGCGGTAGTGCAGGCGGCGCGCGCGATCCCAATCGCCTTTCAGCGCCGCGCGGACCAGTTCCGCGGTCTCGGCCGGCGCGACATTGGCGATGACCGAGATGACGCCCTTGCCGCCGATCGCCAGCAACGGCAGGGTCAGACCGTCGTCACCCGAAATGACCTCGAAGCGTTCGTCGCACGACGCGATGATCTCGCTCATTTGCCCCAGCGAGCCCGAGGCTTCCTTCACCCCGACGATGTTCGGGACACGGCTCAATCGCGCAATCGTCTGCGGGGCCATATTCACGCCGCTGCGGCCCGGGATGTTGTAGAGCACCTGCGGCAGATCCACCGCGCGGGCGATGGCCTCGAAGTGGAGATACAGACCTTCCTGCGTCGGCTTGTTGTAATAGGGACAGACCAGCAGCGCCCCGTCCGCGCCGATCGATTTGGCGTGTTTGGTGAGCCGGATCGCCTCGTGGGTGGCGTTGGAGCCGGTGCCCGCGATCACCGGAACGCGGCGTCGGACCGCCTCCACGGTGAAGGCGATGACCCGGTCATGCTCTTCGTGCGTGAGGGTGGCCGATTCCCCGGTGCTGCCGCAGGGCACGATGCCGTCGGTCCCGCGCTCGATCTGCCATTCGATCAGATCGCCGAGCGCGCGCTCATCGACGCGGCCGTCTTTGAACGGCGTGACGATCGCCACGTATGAACCGGTGAACATAGTCGGGTCCTGAAAATTGTTGATCGTTATCAGTGATTCGTTGCGTGTTGTTCGTCAACCGACAACCAACAACCAACAACGAATAACGCCCTTCCGCCCTACCTCAGCGCCTCGCCCGTCAACGTCCCTTCGTACACCAATCGGGCTTCGCCCGTCAATTCGACGCGGGTGATCGTCCGCCCGTCCAACTCGAACCCGACCGTCAACGGGGGGCCCCCGCGGGTCTTGAGCGTCACCGGCGACCGCGCCTTGCCCAAAAGGCCGGCGAGCACCGCCGCGGCCACCGAGCCAGTCCCGCACGCCAGCGTCTCGCCTTCGACCCCCCGCTCGTACGTCCGGATCGTCAGCCGACGCGGCGAATCGATGCGGACGAAATTCGCGTTGGTTCCGGCCGGGGCGAACGCGGGGTGAATGCGGATCGCCCGGCCCAGCGCGGCGACGTCCACCGCTTCGACGTCGTCCACGAAGAGCACGACGTGCGGCACGCCGGTGTTGAGAACATGCGCCTCATACGACGCGCCCCCGACCTCCAGCGGCAGGCTCAACCGCAGGCCCTTGGGCGGCGGCAAGCGCACCGTGACGCCATGATCACCGACCTCGGCGTGAATGAGGCCGGCCCGCGTCTCGAACGTCATCGTTCGCCGTGCGATCTTCTTCATCACGGCAAAGCGCGCGGCGCACCGGCTGCCGTTCCCGCACATCTCGGCCTCGCCGCCGTCGGCGTTGTAGTAATGCCAACGGAAGTCGGCGCGCGGCGACCGGTGAAGGAAGATCACGCCGTCTGCCCCCACCGAGAGGCCCCGGCGGCAGACGGCCTTGACGAACCCCGGCATGCGCCGGCGCGGGACGAGGTCCTTGCGATTATCGATGATGACGAAGTCGTTTCCGCTGCCCGACATTTTGGCGAACGGAATGACGGCGGACCTGGCCATGATCAGGGCTCCGGAACCGCGGGCCGGACACGATGCTCCTGCACGAACGTCATCATCGCTTCGGCCTCCTGGCGGGTCACGACCTGATCGGCCAGGATCACTTTGATGCCCTGGCTCAACCCGTACAGGGCCTCGTCCGTGACCTCATGGCGCTTGCCCGCGTCGTAGAAATCCAGCAGCGCCACCCGGATGCGCTCGACCTCTTCGAGCGTGTACTCGGGCGGCAGCGCGCGGACCACCGCCTTTTCGATCACGAACTTCTGCCAGGTGAAAATGAAGAAGTCCTTGCCCTTGAAATAGACGAACGCGAGGCCGAGAATCATGATCCCGGACACGATGATCAGCGTGAGGAAGAAGCCCTTGCCCTTTCGTTCGTCGGCCTTCGGACGGGGCGCGGTGTCGGCGGCGACGCCCATTATGCGCGCCGGCGCGGCCGAGCGGGCGCGCGGAGAAATGACGGGATCGTTTCGCCGCGCACCAGGTCCCGGTAGGTTTCGCGCGCGCGGATCACCATGAACCGCGACCCCTTGACCAGCACTTCGGGAATGAACGGCCGCGAATTGTAGCGCGAGGCCATCACGAATCCATAGGCTCCCGCGCTCATCACCGCGAGCAGTTCACCCGGCTCGCACGAGGGCAGTTCGCGGTCCTGGGCGAGAAAATCTCCCGATTCGCAGATCGGGCCCACCACGTCCACCACGCGCGGCGGGCGCGGGCTCCGAACGACCGGACGGATCTCGTGATAGGCCTCGTAGAGGCTGGGGCGAATCAAATCGCTCATCCCGGCGTCGACGACCAGGAAGTTCTTGGCGTCGCCCTCTTTGGTATACAGGACCTTGGTCACCAAAATGCCGGCGTTGCCGACCAGCACGCGCCCCGGCTCGAGGATGACGGTCAACTCGCGCCCCCGCAACAAGGGGAGCACCGCCTCGGCCATTTGACGCGGCGACGGCGGCTTCTCATCCTTGTACGGAATCCCCAACCCCCCACCCATGTCGAGATAGCGGATCGTCACCCCGTGCGCGGCCAGGCGGTCCACCAGATCCAACACCCTCGCCAGGGCTTCGACGAACGGCTGGACCTCGGTGAGCTGCGAGCCGATATGATGGTGCACCCCGACGACCTCGACGCCCTTGAGGGTGGCGGCGAGCTTGTACTGCTCCAATGCCCGGTCGATGTCGATTCCGAATTTGGATTGTTTTAATCCGGTCGAAATGTAGGGGTGCGTCTTGGGATCGATATGGGGATTGACCCGCAGCGAGATCCGCGCCCGCGTCTTGAGCGCGCGCGCCGTCTCGTCGATCGCCCGCAATTCCTGCGGCGATTCGACGTTGAACAGCAGGATCTTCGCCCGCAGCGCCTCCGCGATTTCCTCCCGCGTCTTGCCGACGCCCGCGAACACGATCTTCTCGCGCGGGACTCCGGCCTTCAATGCGCGAAACAGCTCACCGCCGGACACGATGTCCGCACCGCCGCCGAGCGAGGCGAATAACCGCAGGATCGAGAGATTGGAGTTGGCCTTCACCGCGAAGGCGGTGAGATGCGGGACCGACGCGAATGCGCCGTCGACCGCCTGAAACTGTTCGGCAAGGGTCTGCGCGCTGTATAGATAGAACGGCGTGCCGACGGCCTTCGCGATCCGCCTGACCGGCACCCCCTCGCAATATAACTCCGAGCCGACGTCGCGAAACGCGTGCATGATTATCCGATCGTTTCGTCGCCCCAGGCGGCGGTCGGCAGGGCCATCCGATCCAGTCCGGCTTGAAAGGCGGTCTTCATGTTGATGAATCGCACCGAGGCGTGCGCCTTCAGTGCCTTGAGGTACTCACTGTCCACCAGCGCGTGGACGGCCTGCGGCGTGGCGTGCCGGACGTGCTCGAAGTTCACGACGATCTCCACCCGCGCCTTGCGGACGGCTTCCAACAACCGCTTGCGAAACTCGCGCGCGCTGGATTCGTCCAAGGTCCCCTCCAGGTCCAGATGGAGCGACGGCTGGGACGGCGTATCCGAGTGGCCGCTGGGGTTGTCGCTCCGCTTCACCTTGATCTGCAGAAAGCGGTCGATCTGGTGGGCCGCGCCCGCCGCGGTCTCTTTGAGGGCGTGCAACGCGTTGGGAATCAGATTTTCGGTCGCCAACGACGGCAACTGGACGTGGAGGTTCTGAATGATCTGCGACAAGGGCGAGAGGCTGCCCTTGGGCGCGGTCCGCCGCACCAGATGCCGAAACGCCAGGTTCATCGCGACCCGCGCCACCAGCCGCTGGCGGGTGTGGAACAACCGCCGGAAGATCGAGGGATACGAAAAAAACTGGTGATTGGCCCAGAAGAAGCCCTCTTGCAAGGTCTTGGGACTCATCCGCTTCGGCCGGAACACGACGTGCTTGCCGTCGTAGTTCGCCCAGTCCGTATCGAAGATCCGGCCCGAGGCCTTCATTCGATCGAAGAGGGGCGTGCCGGGCAGCGGCGTCATGATGTTGAAGTAGGCCAGCTCCATTTTGTTGCGGACCAGAAATTCCACCGTGCGCTCGAACACCGCCTCGTCGTCGTGATCGAACCCGAAGATCACGCCCGGGTTGAGCATGATCCCGTGATCGTGGAAACACTGGATCTCACGCTCGTACTGCGGCACGCGATTGAACGGCTTGTTGGTCTCGTCGATGCTTTCTTCGATGATCGATTCCAGCCCCACGAACATCGAGACGCACCCGCTCTCCGCCGCCAGCTTGACCATCTCCGGCTCGTCGCCCAGAAACAGCGTGCACTGGGCGCCCCACTTGATCTTGAGCGGCTTGAGCGCGGTCCACAACTCCTTGCAGTACGATCGGCTGGAGTTGTGCAGGTCGTCCACGAACGCGAAGATCGTGCCGTCTTCGACTCCGGTGAACACTTTCAGCGACGCCATGAAGCGCTGCCCGTAGGGACCCGACAGCATCTTGTCCATGATCTGGCTGCGCCGGCGCTCCTTGATGCGCTGGATTTCGGCCACCACGTGCGCCACCGGCCGGCGCCGCGAATTCTTGCCGTTGAACGGCGAGACGCTGCAGAACTCGCACTCGAAGTGGCAGCCGCGGGTGGTCTGGATGCAGGACGAGGTCATATAGGCGTCCTGCCGCAACAAGTCGACGCGCGGGTGGCGGTACTCGTCCAGGTTGGGAAACTGATCCATTTTATAGAAGGGCTGCATGGCGCCGGCTTCGAAGTCTTTGAGAACCTGCGGCCAGAGATTTTCCGACTCGCCGATCATGATGGTGTCGGCGTACGTGATCGCCTCCTCGGCGCAATAACTGACGTGGGTGCCGCCGATCACGGTCTTGATCCCGCGCGCGCGGAATTTCTGCGCGAGCTGGTAGGCACGGGGCGCATAACACGTCATCTGCGCCGAAATCCCCACCAGATCGACCTCCAAATTGAAGTCGACCGGCTCGACCGACTCGTCGATGAACGTGATGTCCCAGTGCTCGGGAGTGTAGGCGGCGATCACCGGGAGCGATAATTTCGGGAACCACAAGGAACGTCGTTCACGCTCGGTGAACCGATAGGGACTGTCATCGGGGTAGGGCTCGATCAGCAGCAAACGGCGTTTGCGGGATCTGACCGTCGGAGAAGGATCGGCGGCGACTTGGATCAACGTGGATGAAGCCATTCTGCATCTCCTTGGCGCATCATGCGCCGGCCCATCAACCGTCCGTGGACGTCCATCATCACACCACACGCCTTCCCGCCCGGGCGCGCCCGATCCGTGAAACAGTCCGGACCTACGGCGCGGGGCGCTCCGGGGACTCCTGTCCCGGAGACTGACGATGCGAGGAGTGATCGGGAGGTCGCACCACATCTTCGGGGGCGATCGGATCGCCCTTGCGGCCGCAACCTGTGGTGCATGCTAGCAAAAGACCGACAATGAATGCAAGCCACCTGACCCGCCGAGGAGGCGGCGTCTCTCGTGTGACGCCAGATAGATGCTTCGCGTGCGGCGTTGTCGCTGCGCATCCGTCTCTGGTCATCGAAAACCTTTGGAGATTTCTTTCAGGCGTTGCTGGACCGCTTCGCGGGCGGTGCCGCCGATTTGGGCTTTGCGCGCGATGGCGGCTTCGGGCGTGAGGCGCTTGGGGAGATCGGCGTCCAGCAGGGGCGAGAAGTTGCGATATTCCTCGGGCGTGAGTCCGGTCAGCGGACGGTTGGTTTCCAGGCAGAAGCGCACCAGGCGACCGGCCACCTCGTGCGCCTCGCGGAAGGGCAGGCCCTTGGTCACCAGCTCGTCGGCGATCTCGGTCGCGAGCAGCAGGCTGTCCGACGCCGCGGCCGCCATCGCGTCGGCCTTCACGCGAATGCCCGGGATCATTTCGGCCGTGATCGCGAGACACGCCTTGACCGTGTCCACCGCGTCGAAGAGCGGCTCCTTATCCTCCTGCAGGTCCTTGTTATACGCGAGCGGCAGGGCCTTGGTGGTCGTCAGCAGCGCCACCAGCGAACCGTAGACGCGGCCGGTCTTACCGCGAATCAACTCCGGCACGTCGGGATTTTTCTTCTGCGGCATCATGCTGCTGCCGGTGCAGAAGCCGTCGGGCAGCTCGATGAAGCCGAACTCGGTCGTGGACCACAGCACCAATTCCTCGGCGAAGCGCGAGAGGTGCATCATGATCAGCGCGAAGGCCGCCAGCGTCTCGATCACGAAATCCCGATCGCTCACCGAGTCCAGGCTGTTCTTGGTGACGATCGGAAAATCCAGGTATTCGGCGATCAACTCGCGATTGATCGAATAATTGGTCCCCGCGAGCGCCCCCGAGCCCAGCGGCAT
>JBDSOK010000214.1:0-7235 GCA_039914845.1 Nitrospiria bacterium
GTCGGCCGAAGATACCGCTCGAAACCGCCAACACCAAGATCACGCAGCCTAGGGCGATCGTCATGGCCATCAGACGGGGAGACCATCGGCGGGCGGGTTTCCGTGCCGCGTGCCGTGCCTCGCGCGAAAGGGCCGCCGACACACACTGGCGGGCAAATGGGGGCGCCGGCGCAGGCGTGACGTGCTGGTGCACCAGATCGCGAAAGGTTTTCTCGGCCACGAAATTCTCGCGGCAGTAGCGGCATTCCTGAAGATGGGTTTGGACCCTGATCGATTCTTTGATGTCCAGTTCGCCGTCCAGATGCGGATGGAGCAGCTTCATGATGGTTGAGCAATCGTACATCAGGCCCGGTCCCGGGATGCACGCTCGATCGGTCGCGCCGTGTGGAGCGGGATCCAATAATCTTTGAGCGATTTTTTGAGCTGATTCCGTCCGCGCGAGAGACGGGACATCACCGTTCCCAACGGGCACCCCATGATTTCCGCGATCTCTTTATAATCAAAGCCCTCAATGTCTTTGAGCAGGACGGCGAGCCGCAACTTTTCGGGCAGTGCCGCCAACGCGTCTTGGAAATCGTGACGAAAGACTCCGCGCTCGTGTCGGCTTTGGGCCGCGACCAGGAGCGGGGTCGGCGATTCGTACGCCTCGTCATCGACGTCGACGAGCTCCATGTCGGTCAGCGACACTTCGCGGGCACGCTGATGATACCGATTGATGAAGAGGTTTTTGGTCAGCGTGAACAACCACGCTTTATAATTGGTGACCGGCTGATACCGATGATAGAAACGGTAGGCCCGAAGGTAGGCATCCTGGACGAGATCGTACGCGTCGTCGCTGTTCCCGGTCAGAATGAGGGCGAACGCATACAGCGAATCGAGGTAGCCCAAGGTGAGGGCCTCGAACTCGGCCTTCTTATCCTCTTCTTGTGAGCCGAACGCGAACATGGTAAGTCTCTAGACTCCGGATGAATAGAAAAAATTCCGGTTGGCTCGACCTATGGTTCTCGTGATCCCGGGACCGGAGCACGCGTCTCCAAGGCCTGGGCCGCGTGTTCGATGGTGACGCCGATCTGTGATCCGACCGACCCGAGCAATTTTTCTTCGCGCGAGGTCAGCGCCCGGATATCGCGGTAGAGCAAAAACAAAATACCCAAGACGTGATCGCGCGAGGTGAGCGGAATCCCCGCCAGAGAAATGAACCCGGGATCGCTGGAGCGCAGATGATCCAATCGACCATCTACAGCGAGATTTTCCGCGGCCCACACTTCGCTGTTCTCCTTGACGGCCAGGCTGATGTAATGGATCAATTCGATCAAACTGCTCATCTGCCCCGACGAAAGCGCCGGCAATTTCGTCGCCGTAATCGGAGATGATCCCTGGGGCGGCTGAGCCATCCAGATCATACCTCCATCGGCCTCCATCACGTCAAGCATTTTTTTGAGGGTTTCGTCCAAGAGATCTTTGAGCGGCAGGGCCTGGTTGAGTGTCGCGGCGATCGAGTAGAGAATGGACAGCTCTTTGTTCTGGTGTTCCAACTTCCAATTCTTCTCCTTCACATTCTCTTCGAGCCCGATATAAAAGAGTTTGAGTTTGTGGGCCATCTTATTGAACTGCCGGGCCAGTTCTTCGATCTCGTCGCCGGTGGTGATCTCGATGCGATGATTCAGATTGCCTTGCCCGATCAACTCGGCTCCGGTCTGAAGCGCTTGAATGGGCCGCACGATGCGCCGGGCGATCAAGAGTCCCAACAGGGAGAAGACGATAGTGCCTGCCAAACCCGCCACGGCGGTCCAACGGAGCAGCGTATATACGGGGGCGTAGCTCTCCGCCGGATTCTGACTGGTAAAGACGTACCATCCGCGACCGCCGAAATTCTCGCGGCCGAGGGTTTGGGTCATGGGGATCGGTGCGTGACCGTTCAGGGCCTCGCGCCCGGTGAAATGTGCGTCGTGCGTGGTGGCGGCCCACCCTTTGTCGGCCTTGGTCACCGTCGCGATCAGGTCGGGGCTCAGCGTATGCCGGTCGGCCGGCGCGGCGGGACAGAAGACGACCCGGCCGTCTTGGGTGACGATCATCGTGTGATCGGTCTTGCCGATCTTGGCGGAGGTCACCCCGCGAAGCAGCAGGTCGGCGGAATGAATCATGCTCAGGACGCCGACCGCGCGCTTGCCTTGAAAAATTGGGGTCGCGATGACCAGCACATCCGCTCCACGCTCGGGATCGTGCTCCACCCCGCCGACGAACAGCTGTCCCTGCCCGCCGTGGAATGACTGACGCCACCACGCCGTCTCCCCGTACGCGTACCCACGGGGGTCGCCCACGGCGGCGACGAGGGCTCCATAGGCGTTGGTCACAAGAATGGATTGGAAGAGTGTCGGGTCGGGGGTTTGAGCGGCAAAATCCTGGAGGTAGGCCGTGGCCCGATTGCCCCGGATTTCCAGCGAGAAGGCGTCGACGCCTTGGGCATTGCGCCATCGTTCGTCGATTTCGGCGATTCGACGCAGCACGTCCTCGGGCGGGTCGGTTCCATAAAAGGCGTTCGATTCTTCTACTAATGACAGCACCGAGTGGGCCGATGCCAAGAGCCGCGCCTCTTCGATGTGATGGGCGAACAGCGTATCGACGTTGGAGGCGGTGGTGGACGCCAATTCTTGAAAGCTGCGACCGATGGTGCTCTTGAGCGTGCCGGTGCCGATGACATAAATGAAGCCCAGCATCACCGCGCCGGAAATCAAGCCCGCCAGCAAGATGAAGAGGCCGATCCGGGCCTTCAGGCGGGGATGCCAGGCAAGAAGGCGCCGGAAACGTGCCGCCGGTCTTGGGGTGGGCCGTCCGGCCCCGTCGGGACTCATGGTAATCGGTCAACCCCCTGTTTCATCGAGCGCTCGCTGAAGAAGTCGTCTTGTAATCCGATATTGGTCTTGATGTCGTTGATGCTCAGATAGGTCTCGTTGCCGGTCTGGACGTTATTGATCACGACCTTTTCCCAGACCCAAGCGTCTTTGATGGGCTTCCAGGTGGTAAATTGTGTTTTGAGCAGTTTGCCCTTCACATCGTAGTAATCGATGCGTTCCTTCAGATAGGTGTCCTTGGTAATCCATTTCACCAGCTTGCCGTAAGAGTAGGACGGTTCGGATTTTTTGGGCGTACTCTCGATGACGTAGTAGCTCCGGTTTCCGACGACCTCTTCTCGGAGGAGTTTGTGATCGTCGCGTTCGACCGGCCGTGAGACCATGTCGCTCGGATTGAGGTCCGAGCTGGCGATGCCGGCCTCTTCGACGGTGGGAATCAGCTTGTTCACTTTATTCAGGATGGGGATATAGAGCCACCGGTCGGCGGGCTTGCCCCCGCGCGGGTCGTATGCCCACAGCATGAAGGAACTGCCCTTGGCGTCGGGAGGATATTCGTTGAAGACGACCACTTTGAAGTCCAGCCCGGTTTGATCCCGATAGTTTTTCCAGTATCGCCGCAGCACGGATTTGCGTTCCGCGCCGTTGGGTTCCTTGATGGTAAACGTCAACTTAGCTTTCTGATCTTTTCCGGGATACACGTCTTCCGATTTCTGAGCGATATCCGACGCCAGGAGGGAGGACTCCGCCCGATCCGGAAGCGCCGCCCCCACGCCGATCGCCCATACCATCATCAATATCGCGCCACATCGCTTCACTCAAGCCCCTCCTTCCGAACCGCCCGTCCCCCGGCTGCCGGCGGCCGGTTTGGAGCAGGCGCGTTCATCACGGGGACGAACCGCATGATTCGCCGCCCTGGTCGCCGTTGCCGGCCGAACACCGCCGGCTGGTTATAAGACGGCTTGCGCGGGGCGGGCATTCCACAAGGCCATGAAATCGTCGATCCCGTACACGCTTTCCAAATCGAGCCCCCGCCGGCGAATGGCCTCTCGGCCGCCCTCATTCCGGTCAACCAGGGCGAGAACCTTTCGGATGGGATGCCCCGCTTGCATGAGCGCGTCCAATGCCCGTTCGGTTGATCCGCCGGTCGTCACGACGTCGTCGAGCACGGCCACCGCGGCGCCTTCGGGGAGCGGCCCTTCGATCCATCGGCCGGTCCCATGGCCCTTGGGTTCCTTGCGGACGACGAACGCGGCCATGGGTTCGGCCGCAGCGCTCGCTATGGCGGTCGCGACTGCCAGCGGATCGGCCCCCAAGGTCAAGCCCCCGACTCCGCGAATGCCCAAGCCCTGCAGTCGTTGGAAGAAGATCCGTCCGATGAGCGTGGCGCCGATGGGGTCGAGCGAGACCAGTTTACAATTGAAGTAGTAGCGGCTCATCGCGCCGGAGGCGAGGCGAAACACCGGCTCGGATTGATAGCGAAAGGCCCGCTCGAACAAGAGCTGTAAGAGCGCATCACGGTCGGAAGCGGCGGCAGACGGCACAGAGACGGTCCGATCCCGGCGGTCAGTGGATAGTGGTTCCGATCCCGGTCTACTCGGCACACGCGCTCGCGGTTGGATGATTTCCCGGTGCCGTCCATTGACACTGGGTCGAGGGTTCCCTATAATATGGCGTTTTTTTCGAAATAACAAGAGTGAGGAGCCTTATGTCGATTACGAATCGTCAGCCCAGCAATCTGCGCCGCAAACGGACCCACGGGTTTCTCAAGCGCATGGAAACCAAGGACGGACGGCGCGTCATCAAGCGTCGACGGGCCAAGGGGAGAAAACGGTTGACGGTCTAGGCGGCGAGGGAGGCGCGGTGGCGCCGATTACCCGCGGCGCCGAAATTCAGCGGATTTTCGCCGTGGGGCGTCGGCTGTCGAGGGGGCCCTTAACGCTGGTCGGAACGGCCTCGACCGGTTCTCCGCCCCTGCGGCGCGTCGGTCTGATCGTGGGGCGAAAGTTTGGTGGAGCGGTCCAGCGGAATCGGATCAAGCGTCGTCTACGCGCCCTGACCCGAGTGCACCCCGAGCTCTTTCCTCCCGGTTGCGACCTGCTCATCCTTCCCCGTTCGACGGTTCAGCAATGGTCATGCCACACGTTAACCTCTGCAGTCGAATCCTTGATCGCGGCGTGGGTCCGAGCGCATCCCAAGATCTGAGGGTCGTGCACGAGCGGAGTCCTGGACCGGCTGTGCGCATGCTCCTGGGCGGGCTCTGGATCTATCGCGCGCTGGTTTCGCCGTACCTGCGTCCCAGCTGCCGGTATCTTCCCACGTGTTCGGCCTACGCCGTTGAGGCGATTCGAACCTATGGGGCGGGCAAGGGGACGTGGCTCACAGTCCGTCGGCTGCTGCGCTGCCATCCCTTTCATGCCGGGGGATGCGACCCGGTCCCGTGAGCCGTCTCGTCTCTCTCGTACACATTCATGGTTAACCAACCTTTCGGGAGTCCCCTCGCGTGATGGAACGTAACGTCGTCCTCTTTCTCGTCTTATCGGTTGCGATCATCATCGGCTATTCGGTGCTGGTTCCTCCGGTGCCGCTTGCTCCACTGGTCAAGACCGAGGGGCCCGCTCCCATGTCGGTCCCTCCCGCGACACCGCCACCCGACGTGCCGGGGGGCAAGACGCCGCCGCGCGATCCGGGGCCCGAGCGCGAGGTGACGGTGGAGACCGATCTCTACCGCGCGACCATTTCGACCCGGGGCGCGGTGATCACGTCGTGGCGCTTATCCCGTTATACCAACGGCGCGCAAAATCGCACCCCGATCGATTTGTTCGTGCCTCAGACCGAGGGTGCGACGGTTTTCCCGTTGACGGTGGTGGTGGATACGACTGATGAGGCGCTGAAAACGGCGTTCGAGCGTGGTCCGTTCGCGCTCGAAGGGGGCGACCTCCGTCTGTCGCCCTTGAATCCTACCGGAGTTCTCCACTTGACGGCGCGTGGTCCTCACGGCGAGGAACTGTCCAAGCACCTCACGTTCCACCACGATAGTTATCAGGTCGATCTCCAGGTGACGGCCCGCCGCACGAGCGCCGAGGCCCGGGTCGTGTTGGGAGAAAACTTCGGGATCAGGTCGTGGGGCGATATGACGATGGTGGGCTATGTGGGGCCGGTGACATTGGTGGACGGCGAACCGGTTCAGGATAAGCCCTCCAAGCTCGACCGGCCCGCAGTCCACGCCGGCCGCGTGGGCTGGACGGCGTTGCAGGACAAGTACTTCGTGGCGGCGTTGATCCCCTCCGCGGCGCAGGCCGTCGCGGTGGCCGAGCGCTTCGGCGAGCATCGCGTGACGGCCGGCCTGCGCCTCGCCTCGGGCGGCCAACCGACGGCGATGCGGCTCTATGCGGGACCGAAGGAATACGACCGTCTGGTGGCGATGAAGATCGGTCTCGACGAGACGATCGACTTCGGCTGGTTCATCTACGGCAGTTGGTCGATCGTGCGCCTCATCGCGGAGCCGCTGTTTTTGATCCTCAAGTTCCTGCACGCGTACACCGGCAATTACGGGGTCGCGATCATCTTGCTGACCGCCCTGATCAAGACGGTGTTCATTCCCCTCACCCACAAGAGCTATATCTCGATGCGCGCGATGGCCGCGCTGCAGCCGCAGATGCAGTCAATCCAAAAAAAGTATAAACACGATAAGGTCCGGCTCAACCAGGAGTTGATGGGTCTGTACAAATCGAACAAGGTCAATCCCCTGGGGGGATGCCTGCCGATGATCCTCCAGATCCCGTTTTTCGTCGCGTTCTTCAATATTCTCTATACGACGATCGAACTGCGGCAGGCCCCGTTCATCCTGTGGATCACGGATCTGGCGGAAAAAGATCCCTCCTATGTTTTGCCCGTGCTGATGGGCGCGACGATGGTGCTCCAGCAGAAACTGCAGCCGACCACGATGGATCCCATGCAGGCCAAGCTGATGCTGTTTCTGCCCATCGTCTTTACGTTCTTCTTTCTGACCTTTCCCTCCGGATTGGTGCTCTACTGGATGGTGAACAATCTGCTGAGTATCCTGCAACAGGTTCTGACCAAGAAGTACTGGAAGCCTCAGCCGTTGGTGATCCCGAAGGGATTGTAGGAGCATGGAGGGGCGATGACGGACCGCTCGACCCCGACCGAGACGATCGTCGCGCTCGCGACCGCACCCGGCGAAGCGGCCATCGGCGTGGTGCGCCTGTCGGGCCCCCTGGCGATTGCGGCGGCGGAGCGGATCGTCCGCCTGGCGTCGGGACGGCCGCTTGCCGCGCTCGATGACCGCCGCGCGGCGTTCGGGCACGCCGTCGATCCGGCCGATGGGGTCGCGATCGACGAGGTCCTCGTGACGGTGATGCGCGC
>JBDSOK010000133.1:0-4502 GCA_039914845.1 Nitrospiria bacterium
TGATCCCCATCAGCCTGATCGCCACCGCCCCGGCCTCGGTCCTGGCCGGGCGGATGGATTGGGGGTTGATCGGGTTGGCCGTGTTGGTGGCGGTGGGGATGATGAGCCTGGGGATGGCGGTCTGGAACATCAGTGTCAAATATTACTCCTCGGCGAGTTCGTGATGGCGGCGATTGACGTAAAAGGCCTCAACAAGACGTTCGATTACTTCAAGAAGGAGCCGGGACTCACGGGCTCGCTGAAGAGTTTGTTCTGGCGCGAGACGTTGTATCATCAGGCGGTGCAGGACGTGTCGTTTTCGATCGAGGAAGGGGAACTGGTCGGGTTTCTGGGACCCAACGGGGCGGGGAAGACGACGACGCTGAAAATCCTCTCCGGGATTCTGTATCCCACCTCCGGCACGGCCTCGGTTTTGGGGTATGTGCCGTGGAAGCGGGAAGCGGCGTATCAGCGATTGTTCTCGATCGTGATGGGGCAGAAAAACCAACTCTGGTGGGACCTGCCGGCCCGCGAATCCTTCGCGCTCAACCGCGACATCTACGAGATCGACCGGACGGCGTATCGGAAGACGCTGGACGAGCTGGTCGAGATCATGGGCATCGGGCCGCTTCTGGACGTCCAGGTCCGGAAGCTCTCGATGGGCGAGCGGATGAAGTGCGAGCTGATCGCGGCGTTGCTCCACCAGCCCCGCGTCCTGTTCCTGGACGAGCCCACGATCGGGCTCGACGTGGTGTCCCAGGAAAATATCCGCGGCTTCATCGAGGAATACAACCGCACCAAGAAAACGACCGTGATCCTGACCAGTCATTACATGCGCGATGTGGAGCGGCTCTGCCGGCGGGTACTGGTCATCGCCGGCGGGCGCATCATCTACGACGGCCCGTTGGCCGAGTTGGCCGACCGGTACGCCGACCATAAGATCGCCACGCTGCGGCTCGCCGAACGGGTTCCCGACGACTCCCTGGCTCGCTTCGGCGAGGTGACCGAACGCAACGGCCTGATCGTGACGATGAAGGTCGCGAAGAAAAATCTGGCCCAGACCGCGCTGGCGTTGCTCTCCAGCCTGCCGGTCGAGGACCTGTCGATCGAAGAAGTGGCGATCGAATCGGTGATCGTCATGATGTTTTCAAGGGACAAGGAAGAGGGTTCAAGGGGTCAAGGGGTTCAAGGTCAATCGAACCCTTGAACCCTTTGAACTCTTGAACCCTTCGAACACTACCCCCCGGAGATCACATGCGCACGCCGACTGCCCCATCATGGACCCTCACCGATCTGTATGCCGGTCTCGATGATTTGGTTTTGCAACGGGACGTGCAAGAGACGCTCGATCACGCGCTGGATTTTGAGAATCGCTATCGCGGTCGCGTGGCGAGCGGGGCGTTGTCGGCCGCGGAGCTGGTGGAGGCGATCGCCGCCCTGGAAACGATGTACGAGCGAATCCGCAAGGTAGCGTCGTATGCCGCGTTGGTCTTCAGCGCCGACACGACCGATCCCCGCCACGGCGCGCTCTATCAGTCGTCGCGCGAGCAGGCCACGGCGTTGCGAGAGCACCTGACCTTCTTCGAACTCGAATGGAGCGCGCTGTCCGACGACCGCGCCAAGTCCTATCTCGATGCGCCGGAACTGGCACGTTACCGCCATTATCTCGAGATCGAACGGCGGATGGCGCCGCATCGACTGTCCGAAGCCGAGGAATTGATCCTGGAAGCCAAGGCGAACACCGGGGTCAATGCCTTCGAGCGGCTCTTCGATGAGGTGATGAGCCACGCCAAGTTCACGGTCGCCGCCGGGCGGAAGCGCGACACGCTGAGCGAACAGGAAGTGCTCGCACGGCTCCACTCACCCGATCGCCGGGTGCGCAAGGCTGTGGCCCAGGGACTGACCGCCGGGCTTCGGGACCACGGTCACGTCTTGACCTATATCTTCAACGTCGTGATCGCCGATCACGCCGACACCGACCGGTTGCGGAAATTCTCCACCCCGATGGCCTCCCGCAATCTTGCCAACGAGATCGATCAGCCGGCGGTCGACGCGCTGATGGAGGCGGCGGAGGCGGGTTACGGCCTGGTCCGGCGTTATTACGCCTTAAAGCGGCGCCTGCTGGGGGTGGACACGCTCTACGACTACGATCGCTATGCGCCGATCGTCGCCGCGGAGCGTGCGGTCCCCTGGGCCGAGGCGCGCGAGATCGTGCTCTCGGCCTTCGGCGCCTTTTCGCCGCGGATGGCGGAGATCGCCTCCCTGTTCTTCGAGCAGCGCTGGATCGATGCCGAACTGCGGCCCGGCAAGCGGGGCGGGGCCTTCTCCCACAGCGCGGTGCCCTCGGCCCATCCCTATGTGCTGGTCAATTACACCGGCACGTCGCGCGATGTGATGACGGTCGCCCATGAGTTGGGGCACGGGGTGCATCAGTACCTCTCGCGTGCGCAAGGCTGCCTGCAGGCCGATACGCCGCTGACCATGGCCGAGACCGCTTCGGTCTTCGGCGAGATGCTGGTCTTCCGTGCCCTCCAGAAGGCCGAGACCGATCCCGAGCGCGCCCTCGCGCTGGTCTGCGGCAAGCTGGAGGATTCGTTCTCCACCGTCTCGCGTCAGGTGGTCCTCACGCGCTTCGAGCAAACCCTCCACGCCGCGCGCCGCGCGGAAGGCGAATTGACGACCGAGCGAATCGGCGAACTCTGGATGGCGGCCAACCGCGCGATGTTCGGCGACTCCGTCGCGTTGACCGACGACTACGCCCTCTGGTGGAGCTACATCCCGCACTTCATCCACTCGCCGTTCTACTGCTACGCCTACGCCTTCGGCGCGCTGCTGGTCTTCGCGCTCTACCGGCGCTACCTCGAGGAAGGTCCCGTTTTCGTCCCCAAATACCTCGACCTGCTGGCCGCCGGCGGCTCGGATTCGCCGGAGCGGCTCTTGGCCAAGCTGGGAGTCGATATCACCGAGCCGGGATTTTGGCGTGGCGGCATCGAGGTGCTGGCGGAGTGGGTGGCGGACGCGGAACGGTTGGCGGGCGAGGTCCAACCACCCAGGCGCCGGACGCGCTCAGCGAACCATTGAAGAGATGCTGTCGAGCGTGTTCATCAGTGGTGTCACACTCATCGGATTAGTGGGACAGGCGTACGCGGCGCTAGGGATGTCCTATGGGGATTTCGCCCGGCGCGACGTGCAGCTCTGGAATGCCGTCGCGGATGTCGCTCAAGTTGAGCGGTTGGCGGATGGGATGGCGTTCGTTCCCTCCGGTTCGGTGCCGACGATCCTCTCCCCGCCCCTGGCGCTGCACGCGCCCGATATCTCCTTTGTGCGGATCCGCATGCGCTCGCCCATCAGTCTCCGCGGCGCGAGACTCGGGTGGTCGGTTGCCGATCCTTCAGGCGGTGAGCGCTTTGCAGGTCTGAACTTCGACATGCCGCGGCAAATGCGGGGAGGATTTGCGCGGACGGTGTGGCTGCCGGTCTCCGCGTCGGATGACTGGGCAGGAGAGATTCGGCGACTGGGCCTGGCCATCCCGCTGAACGGGTCGACTCTCACTGAACCGCTGGTCGTCGAGTCGATCGATTTGTGGGGACCGACGCTGTGGACCGGGATCCAACGGGGATGGACTGACCTCGGATTGGTGCAGACCGCAGAACATATGGTTTTGCCCCTGTGGAGCATGATGTCGATCGGCCGACTCCCCGTCGCCGACGCCATCGTCAAGGGCTATCCCACGCCGCCACGCGATCGACTGACAGTGCATGGATATGGGGGCATCCTCGCAGCCATAGCCGTCTTGGGAATGAGGGTCGGCCGGAGGCCGGAAAGTCGCCGAATTGCACGGAGCATTGCTCGATCGGGATCGGCGCTCATGACCGGTCTTCTCGCCGTCATGATCATCTTAGGGATTTACCTCGAGGCTGCCGCATGGTGGATGGATCGATCGGCCTTTGCGGGACGATCCAGCGAAGAGATTCTTACCTCGATTGACGGGTTGGACTTGGTGGGGAGCGCGGTCGAGGTCAATCGGCTCCTCCCCCGGGATTCCTCGGTCGAGTTATGCCTGTTCGATGACGGGTGGTTCGGCGAGGTGATGTTCTGGCGAACGCGGTATCAGTTCTATCCGATTCATGTCACGCCGCAGGGCCACCCGGCGTTCTTCACCAAGCGGATTCACCAGGATGCTCACAATCCGTACCTCCTCGTGTTTCGCGATCATCCCGGGCATTGTCCGGTGTCCGATCGCCAGCCCTTGATCCAGCAACCGACCTATACGCTCTACCGGCCCGCGTGATTATCGGCGGGCTCGTCTTTTCCCTCATCGTTCCCTGTGGGGTCGGGATCTCGGTCCTGATCGTGTCGGGGGTGTTTCAGCGGACCCACCTCGCATTGTCGCTGGGAGCGGCGTTCGGGGTTGGCCTGCTGTCGATCAGCCTGCTCTTGCCGATCCTTCCGATGGTGGGCCTCCCCTTGACTCCGGGCGTCGGTCTCTCGCTCGTGGTTGTTGCCGCCGGCGCGTTCTTTGC
>JBDSOK010000269.1:0-3063 GCA_039914845.1 Nitrospiria bacterium
CTGGCCCGGGTTCCGCCGCCGAACAGCGCCGGAAATCCTTCGAACTGACCGCGGAGGAAGAGCCCCGGTATTCGGGTGGGGCGGGCGCGGGGGTCGATGCGGGAGAGAATCGTCGCTTCGGTGCGCCCCGCATGCTCGATGGTTTGCAGGGCGGTATAGGTCGAAAACGCCGTGGCCCAACGTCCCGAGGCCCGGACCACGCCGCGGACGTCGTCCAACAGGGTGGCGATGATTTCGAAGATGGAGGGCCCCCGCCGATGCGGCCGCTCGAAATGGGCCCGCGTGGCCAGATAGACCGTATCAGTCTCTCCGGTCGCGTCCTCCGCCAGTCGGATGAGCCGAGACAAGGCGTTTTGCGGCAGCCATTGATTGGGGTCCGTCAACAGCTCCCGGGCATGAAGCGCGCGATCGGCCAGATCCGATCCGGTAAACACATCCGCGTAGGGAAGTGCCCTCGCCGCGTTGGGATGGCGTTCCTCAAGATAATCGATGATGATGCTGGACAGAAATCCCGTGACCCACGGCGTGTCAGACGGCATCGATCACTCCCGCACCGGTGAGGGACATCGTTCGATGGGATCTACAAGCGAACGCAGAGATAATCTTAGTGACCGGCCGGGGCCTTGCCGTTGTAGCCGTCGGCGAATTGAGTATTCACATGCACCACGGCTTTATTGAGATCCTTGAACGCGTAGGTGTCGGTGATCTTCGCCAACTTTTCCGCGTCGTCTTGTTTGGTGATGACCGCTCCGGTGGGGACAACGCGCCGTTCGCCGATCTTCACTCCGATAATCTTCGCCCCCGGCTCGATCACCGTCCCGGCTCCGATTTCGGCCTTGAAGACCAACGCCTGCATGCCGACGAAGACGTCGTTGCCCACTTTCGCGGGGCCGTGCACCTGCGACTGGTGCGCCATCGACACCCGCTTGCCGATGTGGACCGAATACTTCTTGCCGTCCACCTCGACCTGATTCTTGGCGAGCACGTCCTTGCCTTCGATCGTTTCCAGGCCGTGGACCACCACGCTGTCCTGAACGTTGCTCTCATCCCCGATATGGATGGGCTGTCCCTCGTCCCCGCGCACCGACGCGGTGGGCGCGACGTACACGCGCTCGCCGAGCGTGACGGCGCCGATGACGGAGCCGATCTGGTGAACGAAGGCGGACTTGGCGATGGACGGGTGATCCACATCGGGATTGAACGACGTCAAGACATTGGGACCTTGAAAGCCCATCAGAAAGAGTCCGACGAAGAGACCGTTGAGAAAGAGGCTGGACCACAGAAGGGTGCGACGGATGGTCATGGTTCTCCTTTCATCACGCATTGGGGCTATGGTAGGATGCGGCTCGATACCGCGAAACGATGCAACCTAGCATATTGTTTTCGGGAGGGTCAAGCGTGCGTATTCCCTCGGACCTTCGGGCCGTGCTCTTCGATTTCGACGGGGTGATCGTCGACAGCGAGCCGATCCATTTTCGCCTCTTCCGGGAGGTGCTTGCCGCCGAGGACATCGAACTGACCAGAAAGACGTACGACCAACTCTATCTCGGGATGGACGATCGCGAATGTTTTACCGCGGTACTGGAGGCCCATGGGCGCCCGGCGCCGCCCTCGAAGGTTGCGAGCCTCATCGAGCAGAAATCCATGCGGCTGATGGGCGAGGTCGATCGACAGGTTCCGCTCCTGCCGGGAGCGGCCGCCTGCATCAGAAGTCTGGCCGCTTCACTGCCCCTCGCGATCTGTTCCGGCGCGTTGCGGCCCGAGATCGAAGCCATGCTCAAGCAGGCGGGACTCCTGACCGCATTTCTGGGGATCGTCAGCGCCGAAGACGTGGCGCATGGCAAGCCGCATCCCGAAGGCTACCGCGCGGCGCTCGCCCTCGTGAATCGGGCGATTCGCCCGCCCGCGCCGATCGAGCCGTCTGCTGTGTTGGTCATCGAGGATTCGTTGGCCGGGATCGAGGCCGCGCGCGCGGCCGGCATGCGGTGCCTGGCGGTCACGAACTCCTACTCCATGACGCTCCTGAAGGCGGCCGGAGCCGATGCCGTGGTGACGACCCTGGAGGGAGAGCCCCTGGCGTCCTTGCCCGACAGCGGGACCTGATCGTTCCTCGCGGTGCCCGACGACGAGAGCGGTCTGGATGACCTGCTGGGCCGCACCCGCTGCGCCCGCTGCGGGCAGATCCTTCACGGCGACATCGAGTGCCCGTTCTGCAGCCTGTTCCCCGAGCCCCGTGCCGCCCAGTCTCTGCCGAAGTGGGTCTATGTCACGGCGAGTTTCCTGACCTCGCCGCTGAGCCTTCCTTTCGTCATACTGACGCCGCGTCTCAGTCGACCGCAAAAAGTCCTGGCAACTTCGGGATGTGTGGTCTGGGCCTTATTGTATTGGTGGTTGTAATCGGGGGGCGGGAGCCTGTTCCTGGACAGGCTCCTACAGTGAGAACTTGCCTTCGTGGGACGCGATAATATTCGACACCCCCAGCCGGCGCCGAATATCTTCCATCGCGGAATCGAAATCGGTATGGACGGCTTTGTTGATCCACACATCGGAGGGATGCTTCGGATCGGGATTGGGATCGGCCACGATGTAGCCGCCGTCGACCTTTTCGAGCAGGATTTTGAGGTCTTTGTAATCCATACGATACGGGGATTGTAGCGGCCGACGAGCGTGCCTGTCAACGGCCGGGCTCTCATCCGTCGCCGGATTGGACGGGGCCGCGGTTCGTTTTTTTCGCGCTCTGATGGTGCTTGTCCTCGAGCATTTTGACCTTGGCGCGTCGTGATCGGCGTCGTTTCTGGCGCCGGATTTTTTCGATCCGTTGTTGCTCCGCGCTCTGCTCCCCCAGGCGTTGGCGCTCGATCTTATCCAGCAGAATGCGCCGGGCGTAAAAACGGTTGAGGGCCTGTGAGCGGGCTTGCTGGCAGCGGACCCTGAGGCCGCTGGGCCGGTGCGTGAGCGCGACGCAGGTGGCCGTTTTGTTCACGTGCTGGCCGCCGGGACCCGACGAGCGCACGAACGTCTCCTCCAGATCGTCTTCCCGCACGCCGAGGCGCGCCATGCGGT
>JBDSOK010000280.1:0-9476 GCA_039914845.1 Nitrospiria bacterium
GGGCCGACGTGCCTGCGAGAATTTCGCGTCCGAAACCGAGCCCTTGAACATCGACGCGCCAAAACCCACTCTCGGTCTCCAGATCCACAAAGACGTCAAAGAACGAGTCGGGTGAGGTCAGCACAACGTCAGAAAAGTTCTCCACCGAAAATACGGGCCCGAAGAAATCCTCGGACCATGCGAAGCTGCCGATCGGCACCGCCCACGCCTCTCCGGCGGTCACGATCACCCAGAGAAACAGCAACGACATTGCCGCACGGCTGACGATTCGTCGTCCGTTCATGTCAACACCTCCATCCCATCGCCCATCCCAGACCGAGCGTGCCCCGCAGGACATACACGAAAGGGGGGCACCCGCTCGTTCAGGGGCAAGGTCGCCCACCATTTTTTATTTGAAAACCGCATACATCGCCTCGTTGGAACGAAACCCCGAAAATGAAAACAGCCGAACTTCCGACGCACCAATAACCTCAACTGAGCATTATTGACACCTCGGTAGCCCGGCTGTCTTTACCAAAAGTTCGGGCATAATGCCTTACGCCCCACTTTGGTCAAAGATCCACGGCTTTGCGCCCCACCGTCGCCGGTGGTTTGCCTTGATGGAAGGCGTGTCGGAAACACGCTACAGAGAAAATGACTGCAACATATCAAGCAAGTATTGTTCCCCTACGGAGCACAAAAAAAACTTCAATAGTTTCATTTGGATCGTCCATATTCCCTCGCCATGACGCGTGGGTAAAGGATAAACTAAGGACAAACCGATGGGTAAAAAAGCGGATTAATTTCCCCCGCAGTCCGGCCACCGTCCACTGCATTGGTATTCGATCACATCCGGTTTTCATACCGGTTCCAGGTTCCATGGAATCGCTGAAACCCCATCGTGAAAAACGATAGACGACGAACCAGCACCCCTAAAATTTCTCGAGGGACATCAAATTAGGCGCTAGCTAAAATACCTGGTGGGCACAGAGGACTCTCGAAATACAAACAACAGCAAGCTGGAGGGCAACTTGCTAGAAGTAGGTTGCGCTACTTTACAGAGCAGTCGCAATGCGTGTCAAGCAAAAAATACCGAATATCATCATACCGCCATACCACTTTTCTTCTGGCCACCCCTCAACTTCGCCCAATAACCCACCGATCACGGCCGCGGCGTTGGCCAGGATCGCGGGCTTGAACACTTCTCGGGGGATGGACCAGCGCCGTGGTCAGCGAGCCGATCGTGACCACGTTGAGGGCGTTGACCCTGTGCTTGCCGTCTAAGAGCGGGAGCACGACGTATTCGCGGTCGGCCCCGCCAGGTAGGTCTGGAAGATCTTGGCCGCGTCCGATGACTGGGTGACCGCGGTGGATCCGTAGGGAAACCGGCCCTCACGGCGCACTGACTTGGACGTCGTTTTTCGGGTTGAAGGACGACGGGTTACGGTGAAGAATGGTCATCGGGCCGAAGAAATGACGCGGCCTATCGTCCGGGTTTCCGAGCGATAGGCCGTGAGTCCGTCATCGAGCCGACTCATGACTCGATTTGGAACGGGGCGCTGCGGGGAAGTCTACGTCCGGATACGGATGCGGTGAGGCTCGGCCAGCAGAAGCTTGTCCTTGTAGTGCGGCATGTCCGGGTGGCTCGACGGGTACGCGGTCACACCTGACATGACCCTGGGGATGGTCTCCGGGTGATTGTGGACCTGAAAGGCCAGGATGCCGTTGTACCGCTCCGGCAGGTAGGTCACGATGTCGGAAAAGTCGCCGTTGAGCGACACGAGGATCGCGTCCAGCCGCATCGCCGTGGCAATGACGATGGGTTGGAGAGGCCATGATCCGCCAGAAACCTCAAACTCATGAGGCAATGATTTCGAATTCGGCGAGGTCGCGAGCATAATCCAGGCACGCCGCGATGTGCGACTTGGTCAGATCGGGAAATTCCCCGATGATCTCGTCAGCCGTCTGCCCCGCAGCGAGGTAGCCTAAAATCAGACTCACCGGAATTCGGGTGCCTTTGATGCGGGGCTTCCCGCGAAGCACGTCGGGCGTGCTCTCGATATGCTCTTTCCAATCGATTGGCATGGTCTCGCCTCCTCGGACGCTGCGCCACGTGCCGGCGGAGTGCTGCACGCGGGGCCGGGCCATCCAGCGTTACAACCTAGAACGGCAAGCGGGTTCCGGTCAAAATGAGATGACGGAATTCTCATCGGTGACTACGCGCCATTATAATGATCGCCACGCCGATTCTTCATAACCGTGACCGCGGCTTCGGACGTGCCTGAGCCAGTTCGTTTGCTCCTTCTCGGATCAGGGCTGGCTGATCTTGTGACGGCGAGGAAGACGCTTAAAAAGTACAATCAGCGCGTTTTCGCCGCGGACCCGAGGAGGCCTTTCAGCTCGGTCGCCAGTCGTGCGAGCTCCGTGACCTGACCTCAGGCACACGTTTGCGTCGATTCTGTTGTCCGACGGTGTGCCGCTGGCCTACGTCGCAAAACAGCTTGGGCACAGCAAACCAGATACTACGCTACGTTATTACAGCCATTGGATTCCGGACGCAGGAGAAAATTTTGTGGATCGGCTCGATCTCGGGAAAGTTGGCACCAAACCCAAAATGAGGCTCCGGGAGAGGGAACGGGGCTCGCACAATTTCCTGAAAATATTGAGGAAGATAAGTGGAGCCGGCGGTCGGGATTGAACCGACGACCTGCTGATTACGAATCAGCTGCTCTACCACTGAGCTACGCCGGCGCGGCGGGGAATTATTGGGGAGATTGGGTGGGTACTGTAAGGGAATCGGCCGGTGAAGTCAACGCGGAGGCGGGCGAGGAATCGGCCTCCCGGTGGGCCGCGGGACCGCGGGGGGCATTCATCGCGACGCGAGGCAAGACCACGGTCCGCACCCTCCCGCCACTCCCCAGTCCGGTGACCGGTTCGCCGTTGAACTCGACCGAGACGCCGCCGGCATTGCCGACCGTGAGACGGAAGTCGCGCGCGGCCGACCATTGGACGCGCTCTCCGGGTTGCAGGAGGGCTTCCTTTTGCTCGGCGCCGTCGATGATCACGTGGACCCACGTGGTTTCTGTCGCCGAAATCGTGATCTCTTGCTGAGCCGAATCGATCGGCTTGGGCTTGGCAAGCGGCTCTTCCGCAGGCGGAAGGAGCGGCACCGCGTTCTGCGGAAGATCGCGGTCCGACGAGTTTTGAGGGACTGTGGGGGCTTCGGGGGCGATCGGCGGGGACAGCGGCGGCGGAATCGCGATCGACGCCGGATGCTGTTGATCCGCATGGGGGCCCAATGCGACGATGCTCGAGATCGCCACCACGAGGGCCACGATCGTCAGACCCGCCAGCGTCAGCCGGTGACGCCGGAGGGCATGGGGAGCGATCGTCTGTTCCACTCGGCCGATCGGGTTGGCGTCCTGCGCAATCTGGAAATATTCGGCGGCATACTGCTGATACCGATCGATGACCTCCTGTTCGTCCAGGCCGAGACAGCGGGCATAGGACCGCAGAAACCCCTTGACGGTGACTTCCACGGGAAGCGAGGGGTAATCGTCCTCTTCCAGGGCGCGTAACATCGGCAAACCGATCCGCGTCCGCGCCGAGAGCTCTTCAAGGCTCATCCCCCGCTGCGCGCGCCGTTCCCGTAAATACCGACCGAGACTTTCCATTCCCTCGCTCTCCTACCGTCGCGCGGGTTCCAACTGCCCCCGCGCCTCGTCCGCCCACCGACTGCCCGGAGCCAACTCGATGACTGTGCGATAGGCGTCCTGCGCCTCGGCACGCATGGCGGCCGCGGCATAGGCCTTGGCCAAGTAGGCGTGCGCTTCGGCCGAATTCGGCATCTGCTTGACCGTCACCCGCAGCGCCTCGACCGCATCCTGCGCCGCACCCCGCTCCAGATACAGGCGTCCCGCCTCATAGGCTGCAAGCGGATGGGCCGGATTGATCCGTCGGGCCGCGTTGAACGCTTTCAGCGCGTCGTCGGGTCGTCCCTTCTTGAGGTAGACCTTTCCCTTATTATAATGGGCGAGATCGGGGGTGGCGTACTGAGGAAGGGCAAGCGCGCGGTCGAACTGCTCCAGGGCCAAGTCCATCCGCCCCTCCTCTTCATAGACCTTGCCCAGATAATTCCAGGCTGCGGCATACCGCGGGTCGATTTTCAGCACGCGTTTGAATTCGCGCTCGGCCTCGCTGAAATTCTCCTGGAGGAAATACAAATGACCCAAGGCATACCGCGTGTCGCGATCGCGCGGATTGAGCTCGACCGCCTTTTGGAATTCCACGAACGCCGGTTGCATCTGTTGGTCGATCAAGAAGGAATATCCTAATTTGTAATGCGCGTCGGCCTGCTTCATATCGCCCGTATTTGCACAGCCCCCCAGCAGTATAGCAGACGCCGCGCACCACGCCGCCCAATGCCCTCCCCTCCTCCACGCCGCGGGGATCATGCGTCCACGTCCTCAAAAAAGGTGAGGTGTTTGAACTCCCGATAGCGTTGCTGAATCTCGAGGCGGGTGAGCGTCCTGAACCGATCCAGGCTGAAGGCCTCGACACAATAGGAGGCGAGCACGCTCCCGTAGATGACCGCCTTGCTGAGATTGGACGCCTCCAGCGAGGGATGTGTGGCCAAATGCCCGAGAAAACCGCCGGCGAAACTGTCTCCCGCGCCCGTAGGATCGAAGACGTGCTCCAGCGGAAAGGCCGGCGCCGCGAAGACGGCGGCGTCGGAAAAGAGCAGGGCCCCGTATTCGCCGCGCTTGATGATGACGATGCGCGGCCCCATGCCCCGGATCGTCCGGCTGGCTTTGACGAGATTGACTTCCCCGGCCAATTGGCGCGCCTCCCCGTCGTTGATGAGCAGAATATCCACGTCGCGGAGGGTGCGTTCGAGCTCGGGCTTCTTCCCGCTGATCCAAAAATTCATGGTATCGCACGCCACGATCTTGGGCCGCTTGACTTGCCCCAGCACATCCCGTTGGAGCGTGGGGTCGATATTGGCCAGGAACACCAAGGACGGCTCGCGATACGCCGCGGGCACCTTCGGCGCGAACCGTTCGAAGACGTTGAGTTGTGTCTCCAGCGTTTTCGCCTCGTTGAGCTGATACCCGTACTCGCCGCGCCAGCGAAAGGTTTTCCCCTGTCCGGTCTCGATCCCGTCCACGTCGATATTGCGGCTGCGCAGAAAATCCAGATGGCCGCTCGGGAAGTCCTCGCCCACCGTCGCCACGATGTTGACCGGCGTGAAATACGACGCGGCGACCGAGAAAAACGTCGCCGATCCGCCCAACACGTCGGTCGCCTCCCCAAAGGGCGTCTTCACCGTATCCAACGCCACCGATCCCACCACCAAGAGACTCATATGCCACACTCCTTTTCGGCGGTCGTTCCGCCTTGTCCCGATTTCGGCAGGACGCTGAGCAAATTCGCGGCCGCCATCGAGAGCACGTCATTGAGTCGCACGTCTTCCGTCATCATTTCCTCCACCGCTTCGGTGCCGCCTTCGGCCGCCCAGACGAGGACGCCGCAGCGGCTGTCCCAGATCTCCGCCCGGAGCCGGACCCGCTGGACCCGCTCGGTTCCCTGCCCTCGGGGACGCAGACCGGGCATGACCGCGGAGGGCGGCGGCGCGATATCGCGCGTGATCCGTTCGTATTGCAGAATGCCGGTCATCCACATATAGCGGACACCCAACAGCCCCGCCATCCGGCGCAACAATCCGGCCTCGATCGCCCCCCGATCTTCATAGCCCTCCATCAGGCGCTGCAAATCGCCGCTCATGCCGGCCTGCCGGGCCGTCGCCAAGGTTTCGGCCCGAGTCAACACTTTGACCTTGGAGACCTCATTGACCGCGACCTGATCGATGACGAACGCTACGTCATCCCGGATGCCCTCCGGCGCCACCTTCGACGTGACGCCCAACAACGCCAGGCCCCCGGCCTTCAAACGCGCCCGATCGAACTGGGGGGCGCGAAACATTTCCCGCTCGTCATGCGCGATGGAAGGTCCCAGGGAGGCCGCGCAGCCCGATGCCCAGAGCAGGATCGCCGCGGCGGCGATCCGCGTCACCGATTCCACCGCGCCAGAAGGAGTTTGAGCCGCGTGCGCGTCCGGGCGGGCACCGCAGCGGGGGCGGTGATGACCGCATGACGCAGCGCATCGCCGCACGCGCACCGGCGCGCGGCCTTGAGCGCGGGAATGGTATCCCCCAACACCCGCTTCGCCTTGGCCACATTCTCCGCGAGGAGCTTGATAACCGCTTCGACGGTCACCGGGGCCTCGTCACGGTGCCAACAATCGTAATCCGTGACCAGCGCCAGCGTGGCGTAGCAGATTTCCGCCTCCCGCGCGAGTTTGGCCTCGGTCGCGTTGGTCATACCGATCACATCAACGCCCCATTGCCGGTAGACGAGCGACTCGCCGCGCGAGGAGAACTGCGGACCTTCCATGCAGAGGTAGGTGCCGCCGCGGTGCGCGGTGACGCCGAGCCGGTCGCAGGCGGAAGCGAGCACCGCCGTCAACTCGGGACAGACCGGATCGCCGAACGCCGCGTGCGCGACGATCCCGCCCTCAAAGAAGGTCGAGCGCCGCTGCTTGGTGTGGTCATAAAACTGATCAGGAAGCACCAGATCGCCGGGATGGATCGACTCCTTCATGCTGCCGACCGCGCTGACCGACAGAATGCGCTCGACCCCGACCTGCTTGAGGGCGTGGATGTTGGCCCGATAGTTGATCTCGGACGGCGACAGGCGATGGCCCGCGCCGTGACGCGCGAGAAAGGCCACGTCCATTCCACCGAGGGATCCCAGGCTCAACGGTCCCGACGGGGCTCCGAACGGCGTGCGAACGGCGAGTGTCCGCCGCGCCGTCAACCCGTCCATGTCATACAACCCGCTCCCGCCGATGATGCCGATCGCAGCGCGCGGAGTCGTCTTGCGTGCGGTGCGCTTCACGGTCACCTCCGATGTCCGGCGACGGCCGCCGGTTCCTCCAGAGCGGCCATCACCCGTTCGACGGTGTCCGACGCCGAGGCGTCCGGGGACAGATCGATCCATCGAATGTCCCGGTCGGCGCCGAACCACGTCATTTGGCGTTTTGCGTACCGGCGCGTCTCGCGTTTGACCGACTCGACCGCCGCGTGCAGGTCGCCGCCCAGCAAGACCGCGGCGATATGGCGGTATCCCACCGCCAGCATCCCCGGGTCCTCGGCGCGATACCCCTCCCGCAGCAATCCCGCAACCTCCGGCATCAAGCCCTGCTCCAGCATGGCGTCCACCCGCGCGTCGATCCGGCGGTAGAGATCGTCGCGCTCGCGGCGCAGGCCCACCAGGACGGCCTCATACCGCGGCACGCGGAACCCGTGTTCGCGTTGGATGACCGAGAGCGAGGCGCCGGTCTTGGCGTGGACCTCGACCGCCCGCAGCGCCTTCGATCGGTCGTGGGGATGGATCGCGGACGCGGACGCGGGATCCACCTCGGTCAAGCGGCGGTAGATCGATCCCGCCTCAGCGCGTTCGCGTGCCAACCATTCGCCCCGAAACACCGGATCCGCGGTCGGCCCGTCGCAGAGACCCCGCAGCAGCGCACGGAGGTACAACCCGCTCCCGCCGACGAGGAGCGGACGCACGCCCCGCTCGCGCAGCCGCTCGATGCACTCCGAGGCGTCTCGCTGGTAGCGCCCCGCGCTATAGACGTCCCGCGGGTCCGCGCAATCGACGAGGTGATGCGGCACCCGGCGGCGCTCCGCGGGGCTGGGTTTCGCGGTGCCGATGTCGAGCCCGCGGTACACCTGCCGCGAGTCCACGCTGATAATCTCGGCCCCCAGGTGCTCGGCGAGTTCCAGCGCGACCTCGGTTTTGCCGACCGCGGTCGGACCAACGAGACCCACGAGGGGCGGCGTCACCCCCGTCTCCCGAAGGCGTGTTCCAGGTCGCGCAGCGTCCAGGTCAGGGCCACCGGCCGGCCGTGAGGACAGGTGGCGTTGCGCGGGACGGCGATCACGTCGCGCAGCAGCGCGGTCATCGTCTCGACATCCAGACGTTGGTGGGCCTTGATGGCGGCGTGACAGGCAATCGTGGCGAGCAGCCGGTGCCGGGGGTCGGGCGCGTCCGCGATCTCATCCGATTCGAGCGCATCCACCATCGCCCAGACCAGCGCCCGGCAATCCCCGCCCGCCAGCACCGCGGGCAGGGCACGCAACACGAAACTGGTCCCGCCGAAGGACTCGATCTCGATCCCGACGTCGCGCAGCAGGTCGAGCCGCTCGGCGATCGCGCACGCCTGGTCGGCGGGGTACTCGATCGTTTCCGGCACCAGCAGAGGTTGCACGGCCGATCGCGACGACGCGTCGTCCGCCAGCAAACGCTCATAGAGGACGCGCTCGTGGGCCGCGTGCTGGTCGATGACCCGCAACTCGCCGTCGATCTCTGCGATCAGATAGGTGCGATCGAATTGGCCCAGAAAGCGGAAAGACGGGCCGAGCGGCAGCGGCGGGGCCGGCATTGAGAAGACCCGCTCCGACGGCGGGGCATAGGCCGCGGCGGGCGGCTCGCCGACCGCCACGGCATAGTCCACCACCGTGTCGTACCCCGAGGCATGCGCCTCGGATCGCGCCGCCGGGCGCTCGCGCCCGATCTCCAGCGAGGACAAGCACTCATCCAACGCCGCGATCACCAGTCGGGCCACGTCATCGGGGCGCGCAAACCGCACGTCCCGCTTGGCGGGGTGCACGTTCACATCCACCTCCGAGGGGGGCAGCCGCAGCAAGAGCACGACCACGGGATACCGACCCGACATGAGGCGGGTGGCGTAGGCCTGATCGACGGCGCGGAGAAACAGCGGATGCCTCACCGGCCGTCCGTTAACGAACCACTCCTGGCCGCGGCGCGAGGCGCGGGCGATCTCCGGTCGCGAGCACCACCCCGTCACGTCGAATTCCCCCCGCCGCAGCGCGATCGGCAGCAAGCGATCGGCCACCACCGAGTGCCCGTAGATCTGCACCATGCGCTCGCCCGGCGTGCCGGCGGCGGGGTAGTCCAAGACGCGACGCCCTTCATACGACGCGCGCCAGGCCACGTCGGGACGGGCCAGCGCGTGCTGTTGGAGCACCGAGCAGGCATGGCCCAACTCGGTGGACGGCGATTTGAGAAATTTTTTGCGGGCCGGAGTGTGGCCGAACAGGTCGGTCACCTCAATCACCGTCCCGGCGCGCGGCGCGCACGGCCCCTGCCCCTCCACCCGGCCTCCGTCGAGACGGATCTCGGCGCCCTCGTCGGCGTCCCGGCGGGCGCTGGCGGCCCGCACGCGCGAGACCGACGCGATGCTGGGCAAGGCTTCGCCGCGGAATCCCAACGTGGTCAACCGGTCAAAATCGGCCAGATCGGTCAGCTTGCTCGTGGCGTGACGCTGAAACGCAAGCGCAAGATCCTCGGCACTCATTCCTTCGCCGTCGTCGGATACCGTCACCGACCATCCCGCGCGACCGGACAACTCCA
>JBDSOK010000028.1:0-5177 GCA_039914845.1 Nitrospiria bacterium
ATTCAACGTTTTGGCCGGATCGACCGCATCGGGTCCGACCACGACGTGATTTACGGGTTTAACTTCCTCCCCGAACTCGAACTGGAACGGCAACTGGGGCTACGCCAGATCTTGGCCAATCGGATTCAAGAGATTCACGACACCGTGGGTGAAGATGCGGCGATTTTGGATACGAGCGAGCAGCTTAATGAAGAGGCCATGTACGCCATCTATGAAAAGACGGGTCAGCTCGGTCTGTTTGAAGAGAAAGAGGATGAACTCATCGACGTGAGCGAAGCGGAGGAGATCATCCGGCAGTTACGACAAGACCGTCCGGCGGAATTCGAACGGATCGCCAATCTCCGCGATGGGATTCGAACCGGCCGCTCCTCGGACAGCAAAGGCACCTACGTCTTCTGCCAGGCCGGCCGATATCAGAAACTCTATTTTCTGAATCCGGCAGGGGAACCCGTTTCCCAAGACGTTGTTCAGATTCTGACCGCCCTCAAGTGTTCGCCCGACCTGAAAGGCCGGCCGCTGCCCCCAGGCCACAATCAACGGTTGTTAAAAACACTCAGTGCTTTTCGGAGTGAAGTCCAACATCGACAGACCGAACGCGAGTACACCGTATCGCTCACGCACGGGCAGCGATATGTCCTGCGCGAGCTTCGATCCCTGTTCGGGGCCACACAGGATGAGGAGATCAGGGGCCACATCACGGTGTTGGAGAAGGCATTCCGGGGATCGCTGACCCCCGCCCTCAAGCGTGAATTGAACCTGATTCGTCGAAATGGCGTGATGGGACCGGTTCTTTTGAAGTCGTTAAAGAATCTGTACGACCAGCATCAGATGCGCAACTGGGTCGACCGCACGGGTTTCGCGGGGACCGAAATCGAGATCCCGCGCATCGTATGCAGCGAAGCGTTCGTTTGATTGTGTAACCCTCCTGTCACCACGGTACGACCCTGACATGCCGCGCTTGTCCGTCGGCTCCGACGGTGATGTTCTCGACTACACGCTGCGCACCCCCGCGGGTTGCGACGAGCCCGACACGGTCGTGGTGTACGTCCACGGGTTCGCCTCGCACCAGTGGGGAGAGAAGGCGCTCTATTTTGGCGAGCGCTTCACAGCGCTGGGTTGTGCCTATCTGACCTTTGATCTGCGCGGGCACGGGGCCTCCGGCGGCACGATGGAGCAATTGACGGTGTCCCGCGCGCTCGACGATGTGGACACGGCGCTCGCCTGGGCCGCGTCGCGATTTGCGCGGTGCGTGGTGATCGGGTCGTCGCTGGGCGGGCATCTTGCGGCCTGGGCCGCCGTCCGAACGCCCGACCGCATCGCGGCCAATCTGCTCATCGCGCCGGCCTTCGCGTTCCATGAGCATCGCGTGCGCGATCTGGGCGAAGCGGGATTGGCGCGGTTGCGGGCGGAGGGCGTCTTCACCGTCCGCAATGACTGGATCACGGCGACCATCGGGCGGGACTTGATCGACGACGCCGCGCAGTACGCGATGGATCGGCTGATTCCCCGCTATCGCACGCCCACGCTGATTCTCCACGGGTCGCACGACGAGTCGGTGCCGGTCGACGGCAGTGTCGAGTTTGTCCGCCGATCGGCGGCGCGGCCGCTGGAATTGGCCGTCTTCGGCGGCGGCGATCATCGCCTGACCGACCGGAAGGGCGAACTCTTTGAGCGGATGCGTCTGTTCTTACAGGGGCTTGGGCTGCTCGACTGATTGCGGCCGGATGTCCCGGATGAACGCGTGCGCTCGCGCCAGATCGTGAATCCGGGCGATCTCCGCGATCGAGAGGCGCTCCGCGAGCAGGGCGTTTTCGGCCGACTGATGGGTGCGGGAGACGGTGGTGTTGTCGGTGCACACGGCCACCGGCACGCCGGCTTCTAAGAAGGTATAGATCGGGTGCTGCTCGCCTTTCTTGACGGCGCCGGTATGGTAATTGGACGAGAGGCAGCACTCGACCAGCACCTGATCGTCGGCCAGGCGTTTGATGAGCGCCGGGTCGCGCACGGCCGAGCAACCGTGGCCGATGCGGGTGACGCCCAGGACGTCGACGGCCTGCCAGATGCACTCCGGGCCCTCGTCTTCGCCGGCGTGGACCGTCAGCCCCAGCCCACCGGCGCGGGCGATCGCATAGGCGTCTTTGAACAGGCGCGGCGGATTTCCCCGCTCCGCTCCCGCGAGGTCGAATCCCACCACCCCGACTTGGCTGTGCAGGTGCTGGGCTTCGCTGATCGCTTGGCGGGCGAGGATTTTCGCGATGTGGGGTCCCTGATGCCGCATGGCGATGAGGATCAAGCCGGTCCGCACCCCGTGCCGCTCCTGGGCGTGGTTTAAGCCCGAGAGGACCGCGCTGATCGCCTGCCGCAAGGTCAGACCGGCGTAGGTATGGATGATCGGGGAGTAGCGGAGTTCGAGTGCGGTGACCCCATGCCCCGCGGCCTCGGCCACGATCGCTTCCACCACGCGCGTGATGTTGGCGTAAAACTGGGTGATCCAGGCGGGATAGTGAAATTTGTCGAGGTAACGGATGAGGGCGCCTTCCTCCTCCGGTTGCAACGTGAGCAGCCGCTCCATCTCGCCGATGGACTCGACCGGATTGAGCCCGTGCTCGCGCATCAGCTCCCAGGTGAGCTCGACGGGGATCGAGCCGTCGACGTGCTGGTGCAACTCGGTTTTCGGAATGGCCGCGAGCGCGGCCGGGATGTCTTGATCGGCGTCCTTCACGGGGAGGGATTATAGGGAGGGCGCCGGATGGTGTCAAAGCGCCTCGTGTCTATTTGGTGTTGACGCAGGCTCCGCCGTGGCTTGAGAAGCGGTAAGGCTCTCTGCTATACTGCGGCTCCCTATGCCGATCGCCGGGATGTCTCGGGAGCGGGTGCAGGAGATCTTGGGTGTGACGGCGGCGATGGTCTCGCTTCTCATTGCCGTCAGTCTCCTCTCGCACTCCTCACAGGATCCCTCACTCTTTTCTTCATCGCACGGCCCCGTCGGGAACCTCGCGGGCCGGGTCGGCGCGAATCTCTCCGAGTCTCTGTTTCAAACGATCGGAGCGGGCGCATATCTGCTGCCGTTCTTCGGCGCCTTCGCCGCCTTTAACGGCCTCATCGGCAAGCGATCGCTCGCTTCCCGGTATGCGGCCGCCGGCGGCGCGTTATTGACCGTGTCGGTCGCGACGCTCACCGCCCTGTACTTGCCCGAAGGCGAGATCTACGGCGGGGGATTGCTGGGCGATGCCCTCGCCGGGATCATGCTGAATGCGTTCGCGTGGTGGGGCACATTGATCGTCGTCGTCGCGATGATCCTCCTGGCCGGGTTGATTTTAACCCCCTTATCTCTTCGCGATGTCGGATCGTTCATCGCCCGCTGGGCCGGCGAGGGATGGGTTCGCCTCTCCAGCGTCCTGGTCATCCGACGCGAACGGACCCGCCGCAAGCATGCTCCGCCGCCGCGTCGAACCGAGACGCCTCCGGCGCCCCCGCGCATCGTCGAAGCCGCCGCACCACCGCCCGCACCGGCTCGGCAAGAGGCGCTGGCGTTCATGCGCGGGGGCGGCTCCTATCAATTGCCGCCCCTGTCGTTGCTCGCCGATGCCGCGGCGTCCGGGAAGCGGGTGGGCAAAGACGAGCTGGTGATGAGTTCGCGGCTGCTCGAAAAAAAGCTCTTCGATTTCGGGGTCGAGGGGACGGTCACCGAGGTCCATCCCGGTCCGGTCATCACGATGTTCGAAGTGGAGTTGATCCCCGGACTCAAGGTCAGCAAAGTCCTCAATCTGGCCGATGATATCGCGTTGGCAATGAAGGCGCCCAGCGTGCGGATCGTCTCGCCGCTCCCGGGGAAATCTGCGATCGGCATCGAATTGCCCAATCAGGTCCGCGAAACCGTCGCGCTCAAGGAGGTGCTCTCCGCCCGGGCGTTTCTGGACGGGCCGTCCAAGCTGCCCCTCGCGCTCGGCAAAGATATTTTCGGCCAGCCGGTGGTGGCCGATCTGGCGGCGATGCCGCATTTGTTGGTGGCGGGCGCGACCGGGTCGGGTAAGAGCGTGGCGCTGAACACGATGATCGTGAGCCTCTTGTCGTCGGCGACGCCCAGCGAAGTTCGCATGCTGATGATCGATCCCAAAATGCTCGAACTCTCCGCCTACGACGCGATCCCGCACTTGCTGGCGCCGGTGATCACCCAGCCGAAAGACGCGGCGGCGGCGCTGCTTAAGGTCGTGGCGGAAATGCAGCGGCGGTATCGCCTGCTGGCCGAAGCGGGGGTGCGGAACATCGACGGGTATAACAAGCAGGTGGGCCAGGCGCCGGGTTCACGGCCCGCGGCGCCGGCCGACGCCGCGACCGAAGGGGCGCCGGCCGTTCCGCCCGCGCCGCTGCCCTACCTCGTGGTGGTGATCGACGAGCTGGCCGATCTGATGTTGGTCGCGGCCCGCGAGGTGGAAGACTCGATCATGCGCTTGGCGCAAATGGCGCGGGCCGCCGGTATTCACTTGATCCTGGCGACCCAACGGCCGTCGGTGGACGTGCTCACCGGCGTGATCAAGGCGAACTTTCCGGCCCGGATCTCCTTTCAAGTGTCATCCAAGACCGATTCGCGGACGATTTTAGATGCCAACGGTGCGGAGCAGCTCCTGGGTCGCGGCGACATGCTGTACCTCATGCCGGGCACCGGCCGCATCACCCGCATCCACGGCGCCTACGTCTCGGAGGCGGAGATCGCCGCGACCGTTGATTTCATCAAGGCCCAGGCCCAGCCGACCTATGAGTGGGCGTTGGAAGAGGCGGATGCGTCCGGGATGCGGGGTGGGGAAGATCCCGAGCGCGACGATCTCTACGGCAAGGCCATCGACCTGGTGGCGACGACCGGGCAGGCCTCGGCGTCGTTCATTCAGCGCCGCTTGCGGGTCGGCTATCCCCGGGCGGCGCGGATGATGGAAATGATGGAAGAGGACCAAATTGTCGGACCGGCATCGGGTGGAAAGCCCCGCGAAGTCCTCGTGCGGCGGACCGTGCCGGGCGGTGAGGAGGTATGATGCGACGAAGGCTCGCGCCGTTCATCCTGCTGGGCGCCGTCATCTGCGCCGCGATGGGCGCGCTGGGGCCTGTGGGCACCACGGCCGCCGCCCCCCCCGCGGTGTCCACCCCGGCGGACGTCATCGCCGGCGTGCGCGACGCCTATCAGG
>JBDSOK010000047.1:0-9287 GCA_039914845.1 Nitrospiria bacterium
CCTTCATGAAGAGCTTGAGGCCGTCGGCCAGCGGCTGGAGCAGCCCGTGATAGCCGACTTCCATCGGCCCCATGCGGTCCTGCATCCATCCGAGAAATTTCCGCTCCAGGTAGGTCAGGTACGCCACATGGAGGAGGACCGTCACCATCACCACGCCGATCGTGCCCAGGATGACGGCCAATTGCATGATCGCATTCATACCCAGGCTCCCATACTCCAAGACATGGTCTATCCCGCCCCGTTGCGTGACGGAACCGCTGCGGCCGCTACGCGTTCGAGGGCCACCGCCGTCTCACGGAACGTCGGCACCTTGGTCGCCGGATCGACCTCGATCGGGATCAGATCGCGCACCGTATCGAGGTAATGCTCGGGGAACAAGACCCGGCCGGGCCGCGCCTTGGTGCTGACGCGGACGACGACCTCCGCGGCGCCCTGGGCCGATCGCATCCGCACCGTGCCGCCGCTGCCCACACCGAGCGCGGCCGCGTCGTCGGGATGGATGAGGAGCTTGGCTTGATGCGGCACCTTGGCCAGAGCCGTCGAACGCGCGGTGAGCGCCCCCGACCGGAACAACGATTGGATCAACGTCAGATGGAAGGGATACGCGCTCGCGGCCCTTGGCGAGGACTCGGGAGCGAATCGGCGCTCCACGTCCTGCTCATAGCCGTTGGAGAGATACTGGGACACCACCGCGGGCTGCACCGCGCCGGGATGGACGCTTGCACCCTTGGGGGCCACGGCCGGAGCGACCCGCGCGATTTCGGCGGCGATGTCCTTCGCATCGGCGTAGTCCAGCGGATAGCCCATCGTGCGCGCGATATCCGAGAACATGGCGACATCCGCTTGCGCCTCGCCGACCGGATCGAGGGCCTGCTTGCCTCGTTGCACCCGCCCCTCGTGATTGGTCCAGCTGCCCTCTCGTTCGGCCATCGTGGCGGCGGGCAGGCAGATGTGGGCCGCCTCGGCCGAGGGGCCGAGAAACGCGTCCTGACAGACCAGCAACTCCAGGCGGGCCAGGGCCTCCCCCACCTTGGCCGAAGCGGGCAGGCTGCGCAACGGGTCATCCCCGACCAGGTAGAGCGCCTTGAGGCGGCCGGCCCGGGCCTCCTCCAGCATTTCCATCAACGACCAACCCGGCCCGGACGGCAATTCGTCTTTCCAGGCCGACGCCACCCGCCGGCCGGCCTCGCCGTCGCCCGCGGGAACAAGACCGGGCAGGTATTCAGGGGCCGCGCCCAGCTCGACGGCGCCCTGCGCATTGGCCTCGTCGGCAAGCGGGCCGAGCCCGCAGCCGGGGGCGGTGAGCTTGCCCGCGAGCAGCGCCAGATCCGCGATCAAGCGGATCGTGTCCGCCGCGCCCCGCGAGCGCACCACGTCGCGCCCGAACAGCGCGACGGCCCGCTCCGCGTCCGCATACACCGTCGCCGCCGCTTCGATCGCCGGACGCGCCACGCCGGATTGCGCGGTCAACTGATCCCACGACACGCGACTCGCCAACCCCGACAATCGCTCCACGTAGCGGGGCGACTCCTGAATGAGGCGCCCGTCGACGCGTCGGCCCTCGATCAGCGACTTGATCAGGCCGAGGACGACTGCCCGCTCTTGACCCGGCGCCGCGGTCAACGGATGCGTGGCGCGGTTGACCAGATTGCTCACGAACGCGCCCGGGTTGGGCCCGTAGCGTCCGACGGTGACCAGCTTGGCGCCCTGAAACCGCACCGCGTGCTTGACCCGATAGGACACGATGGGATTGGTCTCGGTCAGATCGGCGCCGATCACCAGAAACGCCTGGGCGCGGTCGAGATCTTCGTACGACGCCGTCATCCGGCCGTGGCCCGTCACCTCGCGCAGCGCGGCGACCGTATTGTGATGGCCATACCGCGCGGTGCTGTCCACGTGGGGACTGCCCAAGACCAGCCGCATGAATTTCTGAAAGAGATAGAGATCTTCGTTCGACGCGTCGGCCGAGATCACGCCGCCGATGGCGGCGCCCCCATGCTGAGCCTTGATCGCGGCGAAGCGACCCGCCACCAGCGCGGTGGCCTCAAACCACGACGTCTCGACCAGCTGCCCGTTGCGGCGGACCAGCGGCTTCTTGACGCGGTCGTCGCGATTGACCGCGTCGAAGCCGAAGTAACCCTTCGCGCAGAGATCGCCGTTGTTGCGGCCGCGACCGGCGTCGGAGGTGACACGGACCACGACGTTGTCCCGGCTCTCCACCTTGAGGCGGCAGCCGTCGCCGCAATGCGGGCAGATGGTTTCGATCTTCTTGAGCTGCCAGGGCCGGAAATCGTATTGGGCGACCCGATTCGTCAGCGCGCCCACCGGGCAAATCTGAATGCAGCCGCCGCAGAACTCGCAATCGAGTTCCTTGTTGACCAATCCGCCGATCTGCAGGAAGCTGCCGCGGTCGCGCGAGCCCAGGGCGCGCGAGTCCACGATCTCGTCGCAGTACCGGACGCAACGCAGGCACTGCACGCAGCGGGTCATCTCCTTGTCGATCAACGGCCCGAAGTATTCCTTTTCGAAGAAGCGCTTGGGCTCGCGGAACGCGCTGTAATTGGGCGTGTACGCGTGGGCCTCGTCCTGCAGGTGACACTCGCCGCCCTTGTCGCAGATCGGGCAATCCAGCGGATGATTGGCCAAAATGAATTCCAGCACGCCAGCCCGGGCCTCGGCCACCTTGGGCGAGTCGGTCCGCGCCACCATCCCCTCGGCCACCGGCATATTGCAGGAGGTTTGGAGCTTGGGCATCTTCTCGATCTCCACCAGGCACATCCGGCAATTGGCGTCCGGCTTGAGCTTGGGGTGATAGCAGAAGTGCGGCACATCGACGCCGGCCTGCTTGGCGGCCTCAATGAGCAGGGTGCCCTTGGCGACGGTCACGGCCTGGCCGTTGATCGTCAGCGTCACAGTGGTGGTTGCGGGAGTGGAGGTGCTCATCGTCTCTCGAAGTTAATGGGCCGCCATCGCCAACACATTCGGGTGCATCGGACATCGCTTCTGTTGGATATGGGCTTCGTACTCGTGTCGGAAATGTTTCAGCGTGCTGAGGATCGGCGCCACCTCGGCGTCGCCGAACGCGCAGACCGTCTTCCCCGCAATGTTCCCGCAGAGGCGGACCAATTGGTCTAAATCCTCCGGCCGGCCCTCGCCGTGTTCGATCCGGCCCAGGATCCGATAGAGCCAGACGCTGCCTTCCCGGCACGGCGTGCACTTGCCGCACGATTCGTGATGGAAAAATCCCATGAGGTTATACGCGGCCCAGACCATGCACGTCGTCTCATCCATGACCGTCACCCCGCCCGACCCCAGCATCGAGCCGGCCTGCGCGATGGATTCGAAATCCAGCGTGACGTCGAGGTGCTCGGGGGTGAAGAACGCCGCGGACGCCCCGCCCGGGATGATGGCCTTGATACGGTGCCCGTCGCGGACGCCGCCCGCATGCTCGTCGATCAACTCGCGCAGCGGGATGCCGAGCGGCACTTCGTAATTGCCCGGCCGCTTGACGTGACCGCTCACCGAGAAGATCCGCATACCGGGACTCTTGGCGGTGCCGATCGCCGCGTACCACTCCGGCCCCCGCGTGAGGATATGCGGCAGGTTGGCTAGCGTCTCCACGTTGTTGATGACCGTCGGCTGTTGATAGAGGCCGTTGATCGCGGGAAACGGCGGCTTGGCGCGCGGCAGGCCGCGCTTGCCCTCGATCGACTCCAGCAACGCCGTCTCCTCGCCGCAGATATAGGCCCCCGCGCCGCGGTGCAGCCAGACCTCGATGTCTCGTCCGCTGCCGAAGACGTTCTTGCCGATGTATCCCTTGGCGCGGGCCTCGTTCAGCGCGCGCTCCAGCACCCGCGCGCCCAGCGCAAACTCGCCGCGGAGATAGATGTAGGCGACCTTCGCCCCGATCGCGTACGCCGCAATCAGGGTGCCCTCGATCATCTGATGGGGATCGCGCTCGATCAGTTGGCGATCCTTGAAGGTTCCCGGTTCGCTCTCGTCGGCGTTGACACAGAGGTATTTGGGAACCGACGGATCCTTGGGAATGAAGCCCCACTTGGTCCCGGTCGGAAATCCCGCGCCGCCCCGCCCCCGCAGCCCGGACCGCTTGACGACGTCCACCACCTGCTCGGGCGTCGACTCGGCGAGGACCTTGCGGACGGCTTGATACCCCCCCGCCCGCTCGTAGGCCGCCAGATCGCCGGTGTAGCCGGGCGTCTCCATATTTTTCAGAAGAATTTTCTCGTACGTGGGCATCGCGTTACGCCGTTTCCAATGGAATCAAGAACGGCCCCGACGCCAGAGAGGATTTCCCTTCGCGCCGTAGGTCGTCGAGGATGCGGTCGATCTTCTCCCGCGTCAGATACTCGTAATATTCATCGTTGATCTGCATCATCGGTCCCGCCCCGCACCCCGCGAGACATTCCACGTTCTTCAGCGTGAACATCCCGTCCGCCGTAGTGCCGCCGACGCCGATCCCCAGCTTCTGTTCCAGATGCCGGATGAGCGGGTCGGCCCCCACCAGCGCGCAGGACAGCGTGCGGCAGACCTGAATCACATATGTGCCCACCGGCTCCAGCGCGAAGAGCGTGTAAAACGTGGCCGTCTCGTAGACCTGAACCGGCGTCAATTCCAACAGGACCGCAATATCGGCCATCGCCTGTTCGCCGACGTAGCCCTGCTCTTCCTGCGCGACCCGCAACGCCGCCAGCGTGACGGAGCGCTTGTCGGGATAGCGCGGGAAGAGATCGGTGATGCGCGCTTTGGCGGAATCGGAGAGCGCATGGGACACGGGCTGAGCCATGTTCATCGGTCGCACTCCCCCATCACCACGTCATACGTGCCGAAGATCGTCACGATGTCGGCGATCATGTAGCCCCGCGCCATGTGGTCGAACGCGCCCAGATGCACGAAGGAGGGCGAGCGAATCTTAAGGCGATAGGGATGATTGCCGCCGTCGCTGTTGATGTAGAATCCGAGTTCGCCCTTGGGCGCCTCGGTGGCGCAGTAGACCTCGCCCTTCGGCGCGCGGATGCCCTCGCAGGCCATCTTGAAGTGGTGGATCAGGCTTTCCATGTCCACCATCACACGGTCCTTGGCCGGAAACGTGATCCCCGGCACGTCGATCGACACCGGCCCATCGGGCAGTTTATCCAGGCATTGGCTGACGATGCGGGCGCTCTGACGGATTTCCTCCACGCGGATGAGATACCGGTCGTAGGTATCCCCGTGCTTGCCCAGCGGCACCTCCCACTCGACGTCTCCATAGGCGGCATACGGTTCGGCCTTGCGCACGTCATAGTTGACCCCGGACCCGCGCAGCGTCGGCCCGGTCAGGCTGTACGCCACCGCGTCCTCCGCCGAGATCACCGCCACGCCCTTGGTCCGCGCCACCCAGATCCGGTTCGTTTCCAACAGCGTGTTGTATTCGACGATCTTCGCCGGAAACGCCTTGAGAAACGCGCGCAACGCGGCGATGATGTCGGGCGTCAAATCGTTCGACACCCCGCCGACGCTGTAATAACTATAGGTCAGCCGCGCGCCGCAGAGTTTCTCGAAGAGCTCGATGAGGATTTCCCGCTCGCGAAACGTGTAGAAGAACACGGTCATCGCCCCGATGTCGAGCGCCTGGGTTCCCAGCCAGAACAGATGCCCCGAGATCCGCTGCAACTCGGCCACGATGGTGCGGACGTATTCGGCCCGGGGCGGCACCGTGACGCCCAGCAATTTCTCGACCGTCCGGACGTAGGCGAAGTTATTGGTCATGGCGCAGACGTAATCCAGGCGATCCGTCAGCGTGACGATCTGCTGGTAGGTCTTGCCTTCGGCGAGCTTCTCGGTCCCTCGGTGCAGATAGCCCAGGTGGGGCGTGGCCTTGAGGATGCGCTCGCCTTCTAAATCCAGGACCACGCGCAGCACCCCATGCGTGCTCGGATGCTGGGGGCCCATGTTCAAGAGCAGTTCCTCGGTGCGAAGAACCGCCGAGTCGTCGGTCGGGTCCGCGACGGGATGAATCATCCCGAATTCATCGTTGGAACCGCGGGTGGTGGACGGGTCGGTCATCGGTAAGTCGTCAGGCGACGGGGCCATCGGTGGTGGGCAGAAACTCGAAGGTGCTGCGCCAGCCCCGGCCCTCGGTCGGATAATCCTTGCGCAACGGGAACCCGTCGAACTCGTCGGTCAACAGGATGCGGCGCAGATCGGGATGGTTCAGAAATTCCACGCCCATCAGATCGTAGACTTCGCGCTCCATGAAATTGGCGCCGGCCCACACCGACGTGACCGACTCGATCCGGCAATCGTCCTCGCGCACCCGGGCCTTGAGGCGCACGCGATGGTGCTTGTCGATCGAATAGAGGTGGTAGATGACTTCGAAGCGCTCTTCCGCGTCCGGAAAATCCACCGCGAGCACGTCGCTCAAGAAATCGAACGACCACGCGGGATCGTCACGCAACGCGCGGCAGACTTCGACGATCCGCTCTTTGCGCACCGAGACCGTCAACTCGCCGAACGCTTCGCCGATGCCGATCACCGCGTCGGGAAACCGCAATTGGATGTCCTGGGGAGCGGGGTACACCTAGGCTTTCGCCAGCACTTTGCGCTGCATGATTTTCTCTTGAAGTTTCAAGATGCCGTCGAACAGGGCCTCCGGACGCGGCGGGCATCCGGGCACGTAAATATCCACCGGGACGATCTGATCGACCCCTTGCACCACCGAGTAGCTGTTGTAGATATTGCCGGACGTGGCGCACGACCCCATTGAAATGACGTAGCGGGGCTCGGGCATTTGATCGTAAATCCGCCGGATGATGGGGGCCATCTTGCGGCACACCGTGCCGGCGACGATCATCAAGTCCGACTGGCGCGGCGAGGCCCGGAACACCCCGGCGCCGTAGCGATCGATATCGTGCCGCGACGAGACGGAGGTGATCATCTCGATCGCGCAGCACGCCAGACCGAACGTCATCGGCCAGAGCGACGATTTGCGCGCCCAGTTGACGACGCTATCCACCTTGGTGAGGATGAGATTGGATTCGGAACTCGGCGCTACTCCCACTCCAGCGCTCCTTTTTTCCACGCGTAGACGTAACCGACCAGAAGAATCGCGATAAAGAGGACCATCTCCACCAGGGCATAGAGACCGATCGAGTGAAACACCACCGCCCAGGGATAGAGAAACACGGCTTCGATGTCGAAGATCACGAACAACATGGTGATGACGTAATACCGCATCGGGAATGGGATGCGCGCGTCGGAGAACGGTTGGACGCCGCTTTCGTACGGCAGCAGCTTATCCCGATACGGGTGACTGGGCCGCAGGAAGGACCCGATCAAGAGCTGGCCGAGCCCGAAGGCCGCCGCGATGCCGGCGAAAATCAGAATGGGGAGGTACTGCGATGGAACGTACGCTCCGGGCACTCTCGCGCTCCTCGAAGAGACAGGGATCCCGCTGTCAACACCCCGCGCACGCCACCCGGCGCACGGCAGGGGTGACATCTTAATGGAGTCCCGTTTTCCTTGTCAAGCGTTCAGTGTGCTTGACCGGCCCAAAGGGAAGGTTTTACCCTCATGGCCGGTCGATGTAGAGGATGAGTCCTCTTTCCCGGAGATCGCCGCCATGAACCGCCTCTCGCCCATATCGCACGGCCGCATGATGACCGCCGTATTCCTTGTCCTGTTTGCACTCACCGGCTGCAACGATGCCGGCCGCTCGAGCGCCGGCACCGTGACCCTGGCGATCACCGACGCCCCGAGCGACGAGTTGGCGGCGCTGACCGTCACGATCGACTCGGCCGTGCTGATCGGCGAGGCCGGCCACCAGCCGATTCCGTTGCTCGACGACGCGCCCATCACGCTTAATCTGCTCGATCTGGACGGCATCAATCACATCCTCGCCGCCGCATCGATCCCGGCGGGGAGTTACTCGAAGCTGCGGCTGTCCATCCGTGACGCGAGCGTCACCTGGTTCGGCGTCACCGAACCCGAGCCCGTGACGATCGTCGCCAACGGCAAGGTGGACTTACACCTCCAGGGACCGGTCGAGATCGCGGACGGCGGGGCGACGACGATTCAACTCGACTTCTCCGCCGAGGACTCGCTCAAGCTCACCGAGACGGGCGACGGGAAACTCATCCTCCGCCCGCAGATCTTCGTGACCGACGGCCTCGCGGTCGACCATCCCGACAACCCGCCGATCGACGACGTGGCCGGCCTCATCGCCTCGGTGGACGCCGACGCCCGCTCGTTCGTGCTGCGGACGTTCGACGGCCCGCGCCTGACCGTCATCGTGACGGACGCCACCCGTCTCGTCTCCCACAACGGCGAGGCGTCGTTTGCGGATCTCCACCCCGACCTTCGCGTCCACGTCGAAGGCTCGCTCGACGCGCAGGGCCGCCTCGTCGCCACCGCGGTCCACCTCGCGCCCGGGCGGCTCGCCGAAGTCGGCGTGGTGTCGAACCTCGACGCTCTGGCCGGGACGTTCACGCTGAAACATCCGGACCGCGATCCGACGCCGGTCAGGCTGCAACCGGGAACGCTGGTGTTGTTCCACGGCAGCCTGCTAACCGCCGCCGATCTCGCGAACGGCCAGGTGGTGCGCATCGGCGGCCGCTTCAATGCCGAGGAGGTCTTGCACGCCCACGTGATCCGGATCCGCGGTGATCGGTTCAGCGGAACGGTCATCGACCTGACCGGGTGCGCCGCGGATCAGACGCTGGCGGTGAAGATCGGCCCGCGCCGCATGCTGGCGCGCCTGGCGCTCGCGGGCGTCGTGCTGCCCAATGACACGATGTTGGTGAGCGGCCACGACCTGCCCTGCCCGCTCCTCCACGACGGCTCGCCGGTGCGGGTCTGGGGCCGTCTCGCTCCCGATTCATCGGCCCCCGGCGGCGTCCGGTTCCTCGCGGCGCGCGTCGTCATCCTGCCGGGCCATGTGTTCACCGGCATCGTGTCCGCCGTCGAACCGGCCGAAGACCCGACCGTGGGCACGTTCCTGCTCACCGTCGACGCAGACGCAGACGCGCTCAGCGATCCAGACGGCGTGCTCGTCGCGGGCACGATTCGCGTCCACGTGGTGGCGGACACGCTCTTTGAACCGGGGTTGTCGTTTGGAACGGAATTGGAGGGCATCCGGGTCGCCGTCCAGGGACGCTTCGAGCGAACCGTGACGGGCGTGCGATACACGGCGATCTCCGTGCGGAGCGCACCCGAGTAACGTCGCGAAACGGCTACCCGCCCTCGCGGTAGCGCGGAATCGACGGGTCCACCAGGCACGACCAGGCGTCGAT
>JBDSOK010000146.1:0-4218 GCA_039914845.1 Nitrospiria bacterium
ACGCTGCAAATGTCGTTTGCGGGCGCGCGCGATTTGTCGCTGATTGAAACCGCCCCCGCCGACCGGCTGGCCATCCGGACGACCCTGGCCCCGTTCGATCCCCTGATCATTCAACAGGCGATCCGGCGCGAGTTGGCGCGCGGCGGACAGATCTTCTTCGTGCACAACCGGGTGCTCGACATCGAACGCATCGCCGAACGGATCAGGGAGCTGGTCCCCGAAGTCCGCATGGTGGTGGGCCACGGTCAACTCCGTGAACACCAACTCGAACGCGTCATGGCCACGTTCCTCGCGGGAGACGCGGATATTTTGCTGTCGACGACCATTATCGAGTCGGGCCTCGACATCCCATCGGCCAATACGATCCTCATCAATCGGGCGGATCAATTCGGTCTCGCCGAGCTCTACCAATTGCGGGGACGCGTGGGGCGATCGGGACGGCAGGCCTACACCGTGCTGCTGATTCCTCCGTCGGCCTCTCTGTCGGAGGAAGCCCATCGCCGACTGGAAGCGCTGCAGGAGTTCACCGAATTGGGATCCGGCTTTAAGATCGCGGCGCGCGATCTTGAAATTCGCGGGGCGGGCAACCTGCTCGGCGCGGAGCAGTCCGGCCACATCGCCTCGGTGGGATTCGACTTGTACCTGAAGATGATCCAGGAGGCGGTGGACACCCTGCGCGGCGCCGAACCGGACCCCGTCATCGAGCCGTCACTGACGCTGCCGGTCTCGGCGTTCATCCCCGAAACGTACCTGGCCGACGCCTACCATCGTCTGGCGTTCTACAAACGCCTGTCCTCGGCCGAGACACCGGAGGCCCTGGCCGCGCTGCGGATCGAATTGGGCGATCGATTCGGTCCGCCCCCCCGGGAGGCCACTCATCTTTTCGACGTGATGGCGCTCAAGCAACTCGCACGCCGGCTCGCCGTCTCCAAGCTCGAAGTCGGAGGAGGGAAAATCATGATCGCGACGTCGCCCCGCAGTCCGCTGTCCCCTCACCTGGTGGATGCGCTGCTTCACGCATATCCCGGGACGATCCGATTTCTTTCGGAGTATGCGTTTCTGGTCACGCATCAGACCGAGGCGTGGCCCGACACCTACGCTCGCCTGATGGACCTCTTGCAACGCCTCGGCGCTTGTGATACACAAGACGCGGCGCGCCCTTCATGACATTCCCGACCACCCGTGCATTCGCGCATCTGTCCCGCGCCCTCTTTGCTTTCCTCGTGATGTGGACTCCCGGCGTGGGCGCGGCCCCGGCCGAGGACCTCGGCGGCGCAATTGCCACGTTGGACGGCGTACCGATTCCGGCCGATCAATTCATGACGGCGCTCAAGCAGGCCGGCGTCTCGCTGGAGGGGCTCGAACCCGACGATCGCGAGCGATTGAAGCGGGAGATCCTCAACGAGGTGATCGAACGCGAGCTCCTGCTCCGCGAAGCGGGCGAACGGGGCCTCCGCACGTCGCCCGCCGAGATCGCGCGCGCGATCGCTCAAGCCCGAGCCGACCTGGGCGACGCCGAACTGCACGATCTCCTGGCCGAACAGGGGTTGACGATCAAGGACTGGGAGCACCGCGTGCGCGAGAACCTAATCGTCGGACGCGTGCTGGAGCGTCTCATTCCCTCGCTTGCGCCGCCGGGCGATGCGGAGGTCAAAGCCTATTACGAGACGCATCCCGCCGAATTCATGGAACCGGAAGCGGTCGATGTGAGGCAAATCGTCGTCGCGACCGAAACCGAAGCGGCGGCATCGCGTGCGCGGCTGCTGGCGGGCGCATCGTTTGAGAAGGAAGCCCGAACACACTCGACCGCGCCGGAAGCCGCGAACGGCGGCCGGGTGGGATGGATGGAGCGCGGCCGCGCCCCCGAGGGATTCGACGTGGTCTTCACCCTCAAACCCGGGGCGATCAGCCCCGTCATCCATACCGTGTTCGGCTACCACCTCTTCACCGTCACCGCGCATCGCCCCGAGCGGCGCGCCCCCTATGCGGACGTGGCCGAGACGCTGCGGCGACAGCTCGCGCAGTCGCGACGCGACGAGGCGGTGGCCGCGTGGATCAAGGATCGCCTGGCGCGCGCGGCGCTGGTGATCAACGAACCACTTCTCGCAGGCTTCGATGGCCGATCGCTGCCATAAACTTTACCTCGCCGTCGGGCTGAGCCTCGCGCTCACATCCGGCGGGGCGATCGCGGCGGTCATCGATCGCCTCGTGGCGGTGGTCAACGATGAATTGATTACCGCCGGCGATGTCGCCGCGGACAAAAACCTCGGAGTGAATTTGCTCGCGGAGGTCTTGCCCTCGGCCGGGCCGGCATCCGACGGCGACCCCTCGTTCGACGAGCAACTCCAACGCCTCATCGATCGGCGGATCCTGTTGCAGGAAGCTCACGCGATGGGCGTCGGCGTCAGCGAACAGGAAGCGGCATCGGCCGTGGAATCGCTGATCGATCAAGGACGGCTGCCGCCCGAGACCGGCCGCACCACCGCGTTGAACAACCGGGTCCGCGATGAATTGACGGTGCTCAAGCTGATCAATCGCGAAGTGCGATCCAACCTCGTCGTCAGTTCCGAGGAGATCGAGGCCTATTACCGGACCCATCCCGAGCGATTCACCTCCCCGGCTCAATTCCGGATCAGCCAGATCGTCTTTCGGGCGCCGGACGGCACGGACGCGGACACCTTGGGGAGGAAACGGCAAGAAGCCGAAACCCTGCGCGACGAGTTGGCCCACGGCGCGGACTTCGCGGCGCTTGCCAAGCGGCACTCCGACGGACCGGAAGCCGCAAAAGGCGGCGACTTAGGCGTCTTCCGTCCGGGGGAGCTCCTGCCGGCCATCGATCGGGCGGTCGCCTCCATGGAGGAAGGGGCCGTCAGTCCGGTGCTCACGACGCCAATCGGCTTTCATCTCATCAAACTGACGGAAAAACGCGCGGGACGGGTCAAACCCCTGGAGGACGTCCGGAACGAGGTTGAAGACCAGGTGTATCAGGAACAAACGGCCGAGCGCTATCGACGGTGGTTGCGCCAGCTCCGGCACCGCGCCCATATCGAGGTGAAATGATCGGGGCGGGTCTTGCGACCCGCCCCGACGAACGACCGGCAGCCGCCGGAACCCCGCTACAGCATCTTCACCGTGGTCGCCATCGCCTGTCCGTCGACATCCCGGTAGCGGATGAACACGCGCTTCCCCGGCTGCACGTCGGAGAGAATGGCTTTCTGCTTGCCGAGCTTGATCTGCACCCGGGGCGACAGGATGAACGTCTTCTCCCCGGTCCGCGCCTTGACGGTGACCGTCTTGGCCAGACGGTCGATGCCGACCACCGTGCCGCTCAGCTGACGCGAGCGGACGACCGCCCCTTCGTCCTCGACCGCTGAAACCGCCGCCGTCTCCACCGCCCCCGACGCCGGCGCGGCCATGCCGACCCCCATCGTGGCCAACCACAACATCCCTGCCAGAACTCCCGTTTCGATCCGCTTCATGGCTCCCTCCCGGTTGATGGTTCGCTCTGTGTTACTCCCGAAGGGACCCTATTGCAGACAGCGTGCCCGGAAATCGACTGAAAGAAACGCCCCGCCGACACGGCTATCTGCCCGCGCTATGATCGATCGTTCAGGTTCTGTATGTTCGCTTGGGACCTTACGCGTCGATGTGCGACGCGGGAGCCTGTTCAGGAGTGGTCAGATACAAGGCGGAGCCATTCTTTGCGCCCGGAGCGTACTGGTTCGTACGTGAGGACGCAAAGAATGGCGACAACGCAGTTCTAGCGTGACGGACGAATGCTGCTTCCCGAGATGGCCGCTCATGGACAGGCTCTTACGGGGGTCTTTGGTTGATGACGGACGAGACACACCCGGCACACGCCACGCCAGGGACGATCGAGAGCGGGACGTTGAACACCCAGAGCTGCTGAGGATCCAGGCGGGCAGTGGAAAGGATCGCATTCGCCGGGGGCGGGCAGATCGCATAATCCATCCTCGCACACCCCACGTCCACCACCAGGCCGTCCGCGTTGTGGGCCGTCAACACGATCTTGACGTGAGCGGCCGCGACCGAGCCGAGGGAACTTTGATTGCGGATCGTTCCGGTATAGCGCATTCGGCCGTCGTCGGTCACCCCTTCGATGATCGCACCCTCGACGACCAGGTCGGCCGACGGGGGAGCGAACGGCTGATCGCCCGCGATGCAGCCCTCGTACAGATCCGGATCCGCGCAGGGAAT
>JBDSOK010000164.1:0-6416 GCA_039914845.1 Nitrospiria bacterium
GCGGTCGGAAGAGCGATTGAGGTATCTCGCCCATCGCGATGCCCTCACGGGTTTGCCCAATCGCACACTCTTACACGATCGTCTGCGCCAGGCCATCGCGCAGTCGCAGCGGACCGGCGCCGCGATGGCCCTATTCTTTCTCGACTTGGACCGTTTCAAGGCCATCAACGACACGCTGGGGCATGTGATCGGGGATCTGCTCATCCAGGCGGTGGCTGAACGATTGACGGGTTGTGTACGGGAGAGCGACACCGTGGCGAGATTCGGCGGCGATGAATTTACCATCGTGGTCACCAATCTCGCCCAGGGTGCCGATGCCGCCAAGGTCGCGCAAAAGATCCTCGACGCGCTGTCTAAACCGTTTTTGCTGGGCGGACCCGAACTCTTCATCACCACCAGCATCGGCATCACGCTGTTCCCCGGCGATGAAGAATCCATCGATGGGTTGTTGAGAAACGCCGACGCCGCCATGTACCGCGCAAAGGAATCGGGCCGCAACGCCTACCAGTTCTACGCGGCGGAAATGAACGACCACGCGGTCGAGCGGCTCGCACTGGAGAACAGCCTTCGTCATGCGCTGGAGCGCGGGGAATTTCTGGTTCACTATCAACCCCAGGTCGACTTGGGCACCGGGCGGATCAGCGGAGCGGAAGCCCTGCTGCGATGGCGTCATCCGGAGTTGGGGCTCATTTCTCCGGCTCGTTTCGTGCCCATTGCCGAAGACACCGGGTTGATTACGCCCATCGGCGAATGGATCCTCCGCGCGGCGGCGGAGCAGGGTCAAGCCTGGAGAACGGCCGGACTCGGCCCCATGCGGATGGCGGTCAATCTTTCGGCGCGCCAATTCACGGATCGCGGCCTGATTCAGACCATCGCCCGGGTCTTAGGGGAGACGGGGTTCCCGGCCGACTCGCTCGATCTCGAACTGACTGAAAGCACCATCATGCACAATGCCCAGGCGACCATCGCGACGCTTCACGAGCTGAAGCGCATGGGCGTCCGTTTTTCGATCGACGATTTTGGAACGGGCTATTCCTCGTTGAGCTACCTCAAGCGGTTCCCGATTCACATTCTGAAGATCGACCCGTCCTTTGTGCGCGATGTGGCGACCAACGGCACCGATGCTGCCATTGCGACCGCGATCATTGCGCTGGCCCACAGCCTTCACCTCACGGTCATCGCCGAGGGCGTGGAGACTCAGGAGCAACTCGAGTTTTTGCGGGCCAACGGTTGTAATGAGATTCAGGGGTTTCTTTTCAGCCGGCCCCTCACCGCGGAGGCCTTCACCACCTTGCTCAAGAGCGGGCGCACGCTGTCCTCCGAGCGCCCGCTCACCGACTCGCTTGCTGCGTAAGCGCTTGTGAACGTGAGATCCCACATCGATTTCGGTCTGTCCTGATGTCGTCAGCCTTGACGCGTTCGAGGTGGCTGATACCTTAACTCCGTCTCATCACTCACGTGGAGTCCCGAATGATCTGGCAGCTCGTCCTCTTGGTTGTCTTGTCCGGTTTGTTCCTCGTACACATGGCCGCATTCGTCGATCGACGCGCCGCTCTCTGCGGCGTCCTGCTTCTCGTCCCCGCCCTTGGGATGGAGTGGCTCAACGAAGCGGTCGGTCCGTTCTGGGTCGCGCAAGAGAGTGTCTTCCTGCTCTTCGTGGGGTGTCCGGTCGAAAAGCTCGTCGCGTACACGGTAGGAGGGACGTGGGCCTGCATGGCCCTGGGACGTCGGCAAGGGAAGCCCGTTTGGGGATGTCCTCCCCGCTGGGGCGGGGTCATCGCCGCCGCGGCGCTCATGGCGACGATTGAGTGGGTCTTGAACGCCGGGCAATCATTCCGGTGGATTCGGCCTTGGACGGTATTCGGCGCGCTCACGTACTACGCGGTGGGGGCCGACCTCATGTTCCGAACGTATCTCAGGCTCGCGCGGGCAGCGGTTCCGGCTCACCTCGGTACCGTCAAACCTCGCTTGCTTCGGCCAAGCCGACATCGGGTCGCCCTCGTCTTGGTGGTCTTTTCCGGTCTGGTGCTGGGGAGTGTGCCGGCCTCCGCGCCGGCCATGACGGGAGCCGGGACGGTGGCCAAGCCGGGGTCAAAACCGCCCAAACCGGAATCGGGTGCGCCCAAGGACTTCGAGGGAAACTGGGTGTCGATCGTCCACCAATGTCTGGACTGCCACAAGCGGCAGCATCCGGTGGAGATGGAACGGTATATCTGGGGCACGCATTATAAGGAGCGGATCAATTGTCTCAAATGCCACGGTTCGACCGATCATAACCAATATGTCACGCTCGGCTACCGGTTCTCGCTCAAGACGACGGGCGCCGACGGGACCACCGAGATCGGGAGCGGGGAGCAGCGGCAATATGCCGAATGGTGGCCGGTGATGGTCGTGCGCGCCTACCAGGCCTGCCAGAACTGCCACGCGCCGCAATTCTGGGAGTGGATCGGGTTGGATCGCCGTCCCGCCAAACTAGAAAACGCCGCGACGCCGTTTCACGGGTATCTTCGCTACGATCACGGCATCAGCAGTTGGTGGGACACTCAGATGTCGAGTTTCGGCCTCGCCGAACGCGAGAACTGGGGGGACGAGATCTTCGGCGAAGGCTGCGTGATGTGTCACAGCCAGACCATGGAATGGAATCTCGCCGGAACGGACCCCGAGCACCTGCGGCCGATCGGCGAGGTGTTTCCCGACCTGGTCAAGCAGCAGCGGGCGAGCCTGGGAACGCGCCCCGCCTCATACACCGGCAACGGCTCGCTGTTTCTGGCCCGCTGCGTCGAGTGTCACGCCCGCCACACCTTCTCGAAGGAAGAGGCGCTGAGACCCGAAGCCTGTGCCAAGTGCCATATGGGACCGGATCATCCGCAGTACGAAGCCTACGATACCAGCAAGCACGGATGGACCTACCGTCTCTACGGAGCGTATCCGGCCGGTCGGGCGCCGACCTGCGCGACCTGTCACATGAGCGAGAAGGCGGGCGACGGCCACACGATCCATGTCACCAATCGCGGGATCGCATGGAATTACAAGAAGGGCACGCCGGAGTTTTCGCAGGCCCGGGACACCATGGTGTCCCGGTGCGGCCTCTGCCATTCGAAGACTCGGATCGCCGCCGTCTTGGATCAGGTCGACGTCGCTGCGGTCGAAGTGCCCGGTCGCTTCCGGGCGCAGGCGGGAGCCGTGCTGAAGGACTTGTACGACGAGGGGTTGGTCACGCCCCCGTTCAATCCATTTTTCGGGAAGCCGGTCGAAATGCTGCCCACGTTCTTCCACGCGATGCCGTGGCGAACCGGCCGCAACAAGGTGTCGGAAGCCGAGGGCCTGTTCTGGAACACGTGGCGTGAGTTCGGCAGCTTGTCGATGGAAACCGGTGCGTTTCACTTCAATCCGGCCTATCTGCACTGGCAGGGGTTAAAACCCGCAGACGAATTCCTGGGCGACCTGATCGACCGCGCCGAGGCGCTGCGGGCCGCGCAGAAGGGCCGGAGGATTCATCGAGTCGACTGATCACACTCAAACCGGGAGGCAGCGGATGCACGGGATCATCTTTTCGGAACTGCGTAAGTACGTGGACAATCGTCTGGGCAAAGACGGCTGGGAAAAACTGATGAAAGAAGCGGGGATGCCGAAGAGCAAGATGTATCTGGCGATCGAGGAGTATGCCGATGGGGAAGCCGTGGCCCTGGTGACCGCCGCGGCGAAGATCACCGGCAAATCGGCCCAAGCCATCCTGGAAGATTTCGGCGAATTCATCGCGCCCGACCTCGTCCGCATGTACGCCAGCCTCATCGACTCCAGTTGGAATACGCTGGACCTGATCGAACACACCGAGCGCACGATGCACACGGTGGTGCGGATCAAGAATAAGGGCGCCAAGCCTCCCGAACTGCAAGTGAGCCGGCCGGGCAAGGACGAGGTCGTCATCACCTACAGCTCGCCGCGGAAGATGTGCTCGGTCGCGAAGGGCATCGCGAAGGGCATCGCCAAGCACTATAACGAGCGGGTGGCCGTGACCGAATCGAGCTGTATGCTCCAGGGCCGGGGGAGCTGTAAGATTTCGGTCAAACTCGCGGCGTAGTGGTGAAGATTCCGGTATTGGTTGTTCGTTGTTCGTTGTCCGTTGAACCCGAACAACCAATACCGACTAACGAATAACCGTCGTTCCGTGTCCCGCTCCGACGGGATTGTCGAACGTCCACATTTCTGTTCGACGGTTTCGTCGTCGGACACGCCGCGAGGCGTCTCACGCCTGGTGTGGCGTGGCATCCCGCTTGCTCTCTCCTCCCGAGACGTCTGTCGTTCGGGGGAGTCCATCGTGAAGATTGCGGATTTTCGGAAGGCCGGTCACTGGCCGACACTCGTGTCGGCTTTTTTGTATTTCGATATCAGTTTCATGGTGTGGGTCGTCCTGGGACCGCTGGCGCTCTACATCACTCAGGATCTGGGGCTGAGCGTCGAAGAAAAGTTCGGTATTGTGGCGATCCCGATTCTCTTCGGCGCCGCGTTCCGCGTGCCGTTCGGCATCCTGGCCGACCAGATCGGTCCCAAACGCGCGGGACAAGCGGGCCAGCTCGTGGTCATGGCCGGTCTCGCCTACGCCTGGCTGGTCGGCCTGGATACCAAGCTGGAGGTGGAGCTGCTGGGGGTCATTCTCGGCGTGGCGGGGGCGAGCTTTGCCGTGGCGCTTCCCCAGGCCAGCCGCTGGTATCCGCCGCAGTATCAGGGCCTCGTGCTCGGCATGGTCGGCGCCGCGAACATGGGCGTGGTGCTCGATTCGCTGATCGTGCCCTGGTTGGCGGAGCGCTTCGGCTGGCAGGCCGTGTTTGGTCTGTTGTTGGTTCCGATGGTCATCGTGTTCCTCCTCTATTCGTGGATGGCCAGGGACGCCCCCGGACCGCCCGCCCGGGTGACGTGGGGAGGGTATGCGCTTGTGCTGAAGGACCATGACACCTGGTGGTTCATGCTCTTTTATGCCATCACGTTCGGGGGGTTCGTCGGCCTGAGCAGCGCACTCCCGCTGTACTTCACCCAGTGGTACCACGCGTCGGGCATTACCGCGGGCCTGATGGTGGCCCTCATCGTGCTGGCGGGATCGCTTTTCCGGCCGGTCGGCGGATGGTTGGCCGACCGCCTGGGAGGGATCAGGACCTTGCAGATGTTGTTTGCCGTGGTGGCGCTGATGTATCTTGCCGTGGCCTGGCTGCCCGAGGGCCCTCGCCCGGCGGACACGGGGTCGCTCGCCAAAGTCGCGGGTTGGAGTCTCATCGACTTGCCCGGTGCGGCGTGGGGCGCGGTGGCGATCTTCTTCGTCGGCACCCTGGCCCTGGGCATGGGCAACGGCTCGGTGTTCCAACTCGTTCCCCTGCGGTTTCGCCGGGAGATCGGGGTGATGACCGGCTTGGTCGGCGCGGCCGGAGGGCTCGGGGGATTTCTTTTGGCCCGCACGCTGGGCTGGTCGAAGGGTCTGACCGGGGATTTTACGCTCGGATTCATGGTCTTCTCCGGCCTGGCCTTGGTCGGTCTGGTGGGGCTGGTGGCGGTGAAGGCGCGGTGGCGGACGACGTGGGGCGCAGTTTCAGGCGCGCGGGTGTAGAATAGCGGCCCGATGATCCATGCCCACGACCTCCAGACGCGCATCGGGTTTCTGAGCGAGCAGGGACGGCGCGACGCCAACGAGGATTACGTCGCCTCGTGTCTCGGTGACGCGCACCAGCGCGCGACCAAAGGCCTCGTGGCGGTTGTCGCGGACGGGGTGGGGGGCGCGAGCGGCGGCCGCCAGGCCGCCGAAGTCACGGTGCGCGGCTTCCTCGATGGGTACTACGGCCTGCCGGAGACGCTGGGGGTGGAGCGCGCGGCGGGTCGGGCGCTCGCCGCGATGAACCGCTGGGTGTTCGCGCAGGGCCGTCAGGACCCCGCGCTTCAGCACATGGCCACCACCTTCAGCGCGCTGGTGCTCCGCGGACGGCAGGCCCACGTCGTCCACGTGGGCGATAGTCGCGTCTACCGGTACCGCGACGACCGCCTGACCCGGCTCACCACCGATCACACCCATCGCCACCCCGATCTCCAACACGTCCTCTACCGCGCGGTCGGGATCGAGCCGGTCTTGCGCGTCGACTACGCGGCGGACGGCCTAAAACTCCACGACCGCTTCATTCTGTGCAGCGACGGGGTGCACGGGGTCTTGTCCGATCGCGCGCTGGGGGCCATCGTGGCCGAGCGGACGTCGCCCCAGGAAACCGCCGAGCATCTGGTCCGCGCCGCGTTGGATGGCGGGAGCCGCGACAACGCCACCGCGCTGGTGGTCGACGTGGTGGCGCTTCCCCCTGCAGATGAGGCCGACATCGAGACCGCGATCGATCCCCTGCCGATCGCCGAATTGCCGAAGCGCGGCGAGGTGGTGGACGGGTTCC
>JBDSOK010000016.1:0-8136 GCA_039914845.1 Nitrospiria bacterium
GCCGAAGAAGATGAGGTCGGGTTTCGCGCGTTTCACCGTCGTTAAGACCGCGCGGAAATCCTTGTCGCCCTGGGTGACGCCGCTGGTAAAAACGATTCGGTGTCCGTCGCCCAGCGCCCGCTGAAACTCCTGGGCCAGGCCCTGGCCGTACGTCGTCTTGTCATGGAGAATCGCCACCGCCGCCTTCGCGAGCCGCTCCCGCACGAAGCGCGCCGCGAGCGGGCCCTGCTGATCGTCGCGGCCGCAGACCCGAAAAATCGTGGGGAATCCCTGTTCGGTGAGCTGCGGATTGGTCGAGGCGGGGGTGATCATCACGGTCTTGGCCTGATGATAGACGCCGGAGGCGGGGATCGACGCGCTGGAGTTCCAATGGCCGATCACGCCCGCCACGCCGGAATTGACGAACTTGTTGGCGACCGCGACCGCCTGTTTGGGGTCGTGCTGATCGTCCCCCACCTGCAGGACGATGCGTTTGCCCAGCACGCCGCCCTTGGCATTCCACTCCTCGATCGCCAGCTCGACGCCGTGCCGCAGATCGGTGCCCATCTTGCTCTGATCCCCGGTCATCGGCCCGGCCGCGCCGATCGTGATGACGTTCGACGGGCTCGGCGTGCAGGCGGGCGCGATCACGGCAAGCGCAAGCGCCGCGCCGATGAGAACCATTCTCAGGGCAAGGGGTCCGTTCATGGGTGATGTGGGGACCGGGGGATCAAAATGGGGCTTAGCTTACACAGGCCCCGCGAAGCTTGTCAACTTGAGCCCGGCGCTTGCAACCTGCGGAACGGAGGCGCAGACCCGAATGGAAGGGGTTCGATCCATTCAATAGTAGGGGTTCAATATATTGAACCCCTACGGCTCCACCCGTTCCACCCAATCGACGCGCGAGAAATGTTTTTTGTCGTACGTCAGATAAGGATGGTCTTGTAAAAAGTCGTCATTCCCGCGAAAGCGGGAATCCAGACGGACGACCCTCTTGACGCTCTCTGTCGCGTCACTCGTCAGGCGAAATCACTCAACAGCCGGAGCCCTCCAACGCGGGCGAGGTGGCGGAAGTCCCGGTCGCGTGTCACGAGTGCGGCGTGATGGTCCAGACAATTCTGGGCAATGAGGGTGTCGGCCAACCTCGCCTTGTGGCCTGTCCTCAGGACGCCGGCTCGAAGCGCGCCCGCGCGCTCCCAAAACCCATCGAGGATTGGCAGCACGGGAAGCTGGAGGATGGTTTCTCTGATCGGACGCCCCAGACGCGGATCGCTCAAGACCTCGGTGAGGGTGACGGGGGAAATGGTGCCGATCTCATCTGAAAAGGCCTGATCGACGAGGTCGACATCCGGGCCTCGGGCCCCCTCCAGGTAGGCGATGAGCGAGCTGGTGTCGATGCACAGCATCAGTCCTCCCTCAGATCCGCGAGTTTGACACTGAACTTCACACGGCCGCGCAGCCGCCGGAGCTTGGCATAGGCCCCGCTCGCGGCGACCAGCTCCAAGCCGCGCCTGATGGTGGGCGTGATCCCGCTTCCCGAGGCCGTGGTAGCTCGCTCCAACAAATCCTCAGGAACCTGGATGGTGAGTTTCTTGAGTTTCATCGTCGCTCCCTCGATTGACGGACCGGTCTCCGGATGGTCGACATGATACCATATAGCGAGCCGTATCTCGATATGGTGACCTCACGCCCGAACCAAGCCGCCGCATACCGACACAACGAGCGACGACACGTGAGCGTCGCTGGGAGCGGCCGGCTCCGGTGATCGACGCTCTGCATGAAGAGGCTCAACTGCTCCCCCTCGGTCGGCGCAAGCAGGAGGTGGACGTGGTTTGTCATCAATACATAGGGTAGAGGCGGCAACGATAGCGTTCTTTCGCCTTGACTAGGCAGGCGAGAAAAAACCGAGGGTCGGCGTCGGTGAAAAAGATCGGCTGGCGGTTATGCCCCGCTGGATCACACAGGCCCCGCGAAGCTTGTCAACTTGAGGACGCAACATCAGAAATACGCGTTCAGCCCGAGCAGCGCTTCCCGGCGGTCCGCGCGCCACGTCCATCCGATTCTCGCGTCCCAATCCTTGGCAAGGGTATAGCGTTGCTGCACGGAGACCGCGAGATCCGATGACCGATGGCCGAGGGGAAAGCTGCGGTAGGTGCTGAGGGCGTGCATGCGCCAGCGGGATGTCAGATCGACCAAGAGGCCGAGTGTGCCGCCGCCGCCGACGCGGTGCCGCTCGTCCAGGACCGACCCATACTGCGCTTCGGTTTCGATCAGCGCATACCACACTTCCCGCCTCCACCAGGCGCTCTGGAGCGATGCGCCCGAGCCGATCTCAAGGTCCGCGACGCTCCGGTGAGCGACGGCCAAGTCCGGCACCGCGCGCAGACCGAAGGAAAGCTCCCACGAGGCTTTGCGGATCAACCCGCTCAGCGGAGACAGGGAGATGATGCGGATCAGGTCGGCGCGCTCCAGCTCGATGGCGTGCCGGCGGTCGATGCGCAGAATCAGATTCCCCATTTCGAGGTGCGAGTTTGGTGTGTATCCCGTCTCATCGTCCAGGAGATCCCGCAGGGCCGCCCGGATCGCGACTTGTCCGAACCACTCGCCGTGGGTCATGCCGCCGGCCGCGCCGATTCGCAGGGTCTTGTGCCCCCGCTCGGGCGGGGGCGGTTCGGAGCGGGGCGGCGCCTGGGCGGCGACGCGGAGCCGGGACCGCTCGGTGAGCAGCCGCCTCTGCAGCCGCTTGTCGCGGACCTCTTCGTCGGCGTCGGCCCGGCCCTGTCGGTACGCGACATAGGCCGAGGCGGCGTCCAGCAGCCGCGCGCGGCGCTCATCAGGTCGCGACTGAAAGTCAGGGGACTGTGCGGCGGCCGGATCACGCACCAGCCGGGTCACCCAGGGCCTTTCGTCATCACTGAGGCCGGACAGCAGGGTCTCCAATTGCGTGCTGCGCGCGGGACGGAACGTCACCCCCGTCACGAGGCCGGGCACGTCCAAGAGCGCGCGGATCGTGTCCGCCGGGATGGTCCAGCCTCTGAAGCGGTCGGCCAGGTGGAACTCAGGGTCGGCCACGTCCAGGAGCGCGAGGAGGTGGTAGGAGCAGTTCTCCTTCAAGAAAAAATAATCGAAGGAGGTCGGGCCCAGTTCCCAGGCGTGTCTGATCACGCGATCGATTTGATCGCGGGTGAGGGCCAGCCGATATTCCCAGATATCCCGACTCTCCATATCGGTGTACTCGCGAACCTTCAGATAGTAGGGAACGATGGAAAAACGTCCCGGTAAGCCGCCGGTCAGCCCGAGCACGATGGAGATCGGCGACGTCGGAGTCGTGGTGTCCGCCGCATAATTGATGGCGTAGTCCAGTAATCGATGGTCTTCGGACCGATTGGCGTGATCGACCCTGAGCAGGGTGTGGCCGAACATCGAGGAGGGATTATTGAGATAAGCGGAGGGGAAAATAATCGTCAACGATTCGGGGTCGAGCGCCGTTGCCCATTCGCGAAAACGTGGGCAGTCGATTTCGGGAAGACGGGCGGGATCGAAGTCGAGACGCGACTTGAGCCAGTGATAGCGCGCGATGAACCGGCATTGCGGATGCTGGACGGCGGGATCGTCGCTCGGGGGTGCGAACAACGCGGCCAGCGTGGCCTCAAGCTCCGCCTGCGGATTCCACTTGCCGTCTGTGGCGAGAAAGAAGCCGGGCTCGTCGGCTTCGCTCACCACGCCCCCCAACAGGCGAGGTCGATAATGCAGGAGAATGTGCCATGTTCTGGTCCGGGCCAGATCCTGCTCGTGGGTCTCTGCGATGAGGTCTGAGAGATAGGTGGAATGAGGCGGGGTGGGTTCGGCGCGACCCGTCCCGCCAACGCCCAGCAGGAACGCGACGGAAAGGAGACAGGCGACGCCGGCGGTCACAGACCGGCGCGCCCCAAGCCGATGAAGGTGTCGTCGCAATGTGGAAAAGGAAAGGGCTCGTACAACGGAGTTGTCGAGCCCTTTGGCCTCCAGTATGAAAAACTCTTATGTGCGGATGATGACCGTCGATAACACCGGATCGGCCGCCAATGCCGAGCTCAACGCCGTCAACATATCAGCCGCACTGGTGTCGTCGGCGGGAAACAGCACCGCGTACTGTTGCTGCGTCAACTGGAAAAAGACCGGCTGCAGGTCGGCGGGCACGCCGATCAACGCGGCCAACGACGCCAGATGCTCGCCCTGTCCTTGGGCCATCTCCTGCGCCAGATTGTCGATCGTGGCTTCCGCGTAAACCTTCAACTCGTGCTCACGGCTGACGATGCCGTCCTGCGAGCAACCCAGGGTGCCGGTCGACATGCCGAAGGTTTGGTTCCCGAAGGTGCCGTTCGTCGTGGCGGCCAAGACTTGAGGCACGACCCCGCGCTGTCCCTTAAAGAGCATGTAGCCAAGCCCACAGCCCGGTCCGCTGGCCGAAAACGGTCCGCCTGACCCCGGTAGCTGAACGCTGGCGCGTGCCGCCAAGGCCTCGGACCACGGGATAGCGGTGGCAAGACCGACGATCAATACGAGTGCGAGATGCCCGATCCGTTTGTTCATGGCTACCCTCCCTTGGCAAATACGGTGATTGATGGAACCTCCCTGTGGACCCAACCCGGACGCGGTGGAAACTCCCGTAAAGGAAGTGGTTGCGCTCGAGTGGCTTGGCGATCCTACCAAACTGCCGGGGTGAACACAAGAAGGGTTTGCCGAACGGTCACAGCGGCAATCATATCGCGTTCCGCTTCACGAAACGGTGGCCCAGAGTCATCCGCGCTGCGCCGCGGCGATCTCGTCGATCACCCGGTCGGCCGCTTCGGCCGGATCGGGGGCGGTGCGGATCGGGCGGCCGACCACGAGATAATCGGCGCCCTGGGCGATGGCCAGCGCTGGGGTGGCGGCGCGTCGTTGATCGTCGCCCGCGACGGCGGCCCAGGTCGGCCGGATGCCGGGCGTGACGGCGAGAAATCCTGGTCCGAAGCAGCGCTTGATCTCCGACACTTCGTTGCCCGAGCACACCACGCCGGCGCATCCCACGCGAAACGCGGTTTCCGCGCGGAGCATGGCCAGGGTCTCGACGGTCAGATCCGGCGGGTACCAGCCGGCCGCGCTCACTTCCTCCGCCCCGATGCTGGTGAGGACGGTCACGCCCAGCAGCCGGGGAAGGTCCGTGTCCTTGCGGTCTGCCAGGCGGTCCCGTTGGTCGCAGTGGACGGTCAGGAACCGCACCCGGTGGCGTTCCGCCGCCCGCCGAGCCGCCCGCATCGTTTCCGGGATATCGTGGAATTTCAGATCCAGAAAAATTCCGGCCGCGCTTTCGCCCGTGATGAGCTCCAGAATCCGGGGTCCTTCGGCGACGAACAGCTCCAGGCCGACCTTAAAGAGGCCCACCCGATCGCGCAGGGCGATCACAAGCCCGCGCGCGTCGTCCGCCGAGGCCACGTCCAGCGCGAAGATGAGCTTCTCCTTCGCGGCAGCGCGCGCGTTCATCACCGTCGTCGGCATCCGTCGCGACCGGCGTTAGAAAGTCGGTGACGCACCCTGATTATCCGCTGTAAAGTACGGATTGGAGCCGCCCGAATGGTCGGTGACGTCCACGACGTCGGTGAGTTCGGGAAAGCGCTCGGCCAAGACGCGCATGATGCCGTGGCGCAGCGTCTTGGTGGCCATGCTGCATCCCTGGCAGCCGCCCGACATCTCCACATAGGCGACGGTGTCTTTCAGATCGACGAGCGCGACGCGTCCGCCGTGCTGCGCGAGACCGGGATTGATGGTGTCATCGAAGACCGCGGTGATGCGCCGGGCGACCTCGCTGTCCCACGCGGGGTTGGGATTGTCGATCACCCAGCCCTGGGTGAATCCCGAGGAGAGATAGTCGATCTCCGCGCCGCGGATCAACTCGAACGATCGGTGCTCGACGTAGAGGGTACTGCGGCCGCACGGGATCGCCGCATCGCGGACGTCGACGCCGTCGGGGGCGACCAGGTCGAAGGCGTAGACGAAGCGGCCCTTGTCGCGCGTGACCGTCATCCGTACGCCGGCCCACGTCCCGGCCGCCGTCGCCGATTCGATCTTGACCACGGCGTGCGCGGTCAGGGTGACGAGCGTCGATTCCGAGCGGGAATGCGGATCGGCCGGGGAGGAATTCATGGCATCGGTCTCGAACATTGAGGCCGCATTATGGCAGCGCATCAGGTTCTTTAGCAAGGGCGCGGGCGATCGGTTGACGTGCGGTTCCCGGTTCTCTAGACTCTGAATCCGTCGGGCCATGCGGCCCAGGAGGTCTCCGATGACGCAGCCGAACCGGCGCGAGTGGACGCGAGTGAGCGTGGTGGTCGATGTCGAGGTCGGACCCGAAGGCCACCCCAAGATCTCCGGCCAAGCGCGCGACGTGAGCATCAAGGGCCTCTACCTCGTGACCCCCAAGACGCTGCCGCCCGGAACCGTCTGCCGGTTGAATCTTCTCCTCAGCGGGACCCAGGCGCCGGTGTATGTCCGGGTCAGCGGGCGGGTGGTGTACGTGGACGGCTCGGGCATGGCGCTCGAATTTTTCCAGGTCGATGCCGAAAGCTTCGTCCACCTACGCAATCTCGTACTCTATAACTCAGCCGACCCCGATCAGGTCGAACGCGAGTTTCAAGCCCACCTCGGTCTTAAGCGACACCCGTAATTGAGGTCGATGGGCGTCCTCGCTGTGGCGACGGGCAGACGGGGGAGGATGGAATGGGCGATGCTGGTATCGAACCAGCGGCCTCTTGCGTGTGAAGCAAGCGCTCTACCACTGAGCTAATCGCCCGATCCCAACGCGATCAAGGCCCGCAGTATAACGATCCGCGAAAGCCGCGTCAATCGCCAAGCCCGTGCACAGTCTAGCCGCAAAGCGGGAAGTGGAACGCAGGACGATTTCCAAGCCCGAGGCTGCGATAAGGCATTGACATGGGGCGTGGGTGTTTCGAATCCCCGCCAATGCGGGAAGCCGGTTTAGTCTAAAACATCCCCGACGGAAACCGGTTCCAGCAGCGCCATCAGATCGTTGCGTTTGATGCGGATGACTTTTTCGCCCGCCACACGGTAGGCCGGCAGCTTGGCGTTCTTGATGTATCCCCGGATGGTTTGATGGTGGATGCCCAGGAACTGCGCCGCCTCCTCTACCGTGAACAGCGCCTGCCCCTCGGCCGGACCGGGCGAGGTCGGCGGCGCGCGATCGGGTGTGGGCGTGAGCGCGGCGGCGGCTTGCACCCGCTCGCGCAAGGCGTCGAGCGTGACGCCCTTGGCCGCCAGCCATCCGGGCAATGCGCCCTGCCCCGCGGCGACGAGCCCCAGCAGGATGTGGCCGCTGTGGGTCAGGCGGCTGCCCAGTTGCCACGCCTCTTCCCCCGCGGCCTGAATGATGGGTTGGATCGGGAATCCCCATCCCCGCTGAGGCGGGACTCCGGTCGGACGCTGCGCGAGGACCTCTTCGGTCATCCCCAGATCGCGAAGGACGTTCGCCCCCGAGGTGCCGACCGCTCGCCAGACTCCCAGCGCGAGATGATCGGCGGTTACCCCGCCGCCCTCGGCCCGCGCCGCTTCCTCGGCCAATCGAAACACCTCCTGCACCTCCGCATACGTCAACTCATCATGGCGTCCCCGGGGTCGGGGCGGGCGCGGCATTCGTGGTCCAAACGGCGGTCGCATGGCATATCTCCGATATCAGACTCACACAAACTACATCAACGCGCATCAAAATTCAATAGAAATTTGGTGAACTGAGGAGTGTATCGATCGGCAGGCATATCCTATGATGATCCTTCGGAGCAGGCTGCTCAAAAAGCTCCAGATGCAAGGCCGCAGGGAGGAGGAACCCCGGAGCGTACTGGGTACCCATTGCGCGAAAGCTATGCAATGGGTCTCGTGAGGAGTTCCGACGACCGAGCACGCAGCAGATGGACTTTTTCAGCAGCCTGTGTTTCAGCCCCCGATTTGGAATTGCGCATCATAGAGCCCCGCATACAGACCGCGCTGATCCAACAATTCGCGGTGGGTGCCGGATTCGACGATCCGTCCACGGTCAACGACCAGAATGCGGTCCACCGACCGCAGGGTCGAGAGGCGGTGGGCGATGATCAGTGTCGTGCGGTCGGCGATCAGCCGATCCAGCGCGTC
>JBDSOK010000256.1:0-3670 GCA_039914845.1 Nitrospiria bacterium
ATTATTTTGGCGATACACCGTGTCGGTTCTTGCTGGGAGAAGGTGGAAAATGATGACCTCTAACCCTACGCTCAAGCGGGACAGGCCAGAAGCGGCCTGCCCCTTAGCTCCAGGTTAGATCTCAACCGCGTATATGGCCATCGAAGGTAACCACCTGTCGGAAGGCGCCTGCTACCAAAACCGCGATGCACGGGATATTGCCCTTGTTAGGGTGCTTCGCGTTGCACACAAGCTGTTTGCCGAGGCCTCCGTCATCCAGAATCTCGACAGGCTACAGGCAATCCGCGCCGCCGGATTTCCGATAGAAGATATCCATGCGCTAGCAATGACATTCGACCCTCCATTCTTAGACGCGTTCAAGATCGCGACAAGCTTCGAGAATCTCTTCAAGGCCGAACTTATTGCCTTTGGCCACGTAGTTCACAAGATCGACAAGCGTGCTCGAGGAGGCACCTTTCGGACTCTCGCCGAACAGCAAACCACAAGGCCCATTCGACTCAGCGAACTACGCAAGCTTGAAGGCACCTCATGGCGGCGGCAAGGCCAATTCACCATAGTGGGCCTCACGCACGAAACGTTGACCCTTGGTCAGCTAACGAACCAGAACAACAGATACAGGCAGTCCCTACGGCTGAGCCAGCAGGTGTTGTCCGCGCTCAAGTTTGTCAGGCAACAGAGGAACACAGTTCACTTTGTCGTAAATGACATTGGTAGCTTTGGCAATTGCGTCGTTGATTGGTATCTCTGTCTAAGGGCAGCAATGAACAGGCGCCTGCTTCCTCGGTATCAGGCCATCATCAATAAGTACGACCACCTGAGAGGCAGCGCGCAGTGGCATCTCCAAGAGATCTAACCTATCGTTTCCAAGGGAATGAATAAGGGGACAGGCTACTTTTCTTCTATGTGGGGGAACTCGAAAAAGTGTCAGAAACTATTTCTGATTTCGCAAACCATCCATCCCCTCGTCGTTGGCGAGGTCGTTAGTTCGTTGAACACGTCCCGACCGTGAGTTCACGAACCGCCGTATTGACGGTTGGCGCCCTCATCGCGTTCGCGGCGAATTCCGTGATCTGTCGTCTGGCGCTCGGTGACGACACGATCGACGCGGCGAGCTTCTCGACGATCCGGTTGACGTCGGGCGCGGTGACGTTGCTGGTCATCGCTGCGATGGCCGGCCCGGGGCGCTCCGGTCGTGGTCGCGGCAATTGGACGTCGGCGAGCCTGTTGTTCGGGTATGCCATCACGTTTTCCTTCGCGTACCTGAGCTTGAGCGCCGGGACCGGCGCGCTCATCTTGTTCGGAGCGGTGCAAGCGACGATGATTCTCGCGGCGCTTCGGTCGGGTGAGCAGCCTCACGTGACGGAGTGGGCAGGGTTGCTGCTGGCGGTGGCCGGCCTTGTGTACTTGGTCCTTCCGGGACTTGCGGCGCCCTCGCCGGCCGGATCCGCGTTGATGGTCGTGGCAGGCATCTGCTGGGGTGTGTACTCGTTGCGGGGACGCGGCGTCGTCGATCCTCTCGCCGAGACGACGGGGAATTTTGTGCGGTCGGTCCCTCTGGTCGCCGCGACCAGTCTCGTGACGTTGCCGGGGCTGCACCTCTCGGCAGCCGGCATCCTGCTGGCGGTCCTGTCGGGGGCCGCCGCTTCGGGTGTGGGGTATGTCGTGTGGTATGCGGCGTTACGAGGATTGACGGCAACCCGAGCGGCGATGGTGCAACTGTGCGTGCCGGTGCTGGCTGCCGTGGGTGGCGTGATCGTTCTCTCAGAACGCCCCTCCCCGCGCCTGGTCCTGGCGGCGGCGTTGATCCTGGGGGGCATCGGTCTCGCGACGGTCGGCCGCGATTATCTGCTCCGCGCGGAGACGACTGGTTAGCGGCGGCCTCGGAAGGACTTGGGGGAAAATATTGGGGTCACGTCTTGTCTTTGTCATTACGTCGTTCGATTGTTCTTTCAAATCACAAAGTGTACACTTCAAATTAACACTTTGCGTTGTCTTGGGAGGGCACACCATGAAAACCGCGAGCGCAAAAGACCTGCGGCAAAAGACCGCGGCGCTGCTTCAGGCGGTCAGGAAAGGCGCGACGATCGGTATCACCTATCGTGGGAAGACGGTGGCCGCGCTGGTCCCTGCCGAGGCGGATGAAGACAAGCCATTTGAGGCGATCGGGTTCGGCATGTGGAAAACCCGAAAGGACTTGCGGAGCGTCGAACGATGGATGATGAATTTGCGGAAGCCTCGGCACCCTCGCTGATCTTCGACACGGACGTGTTGATTTGGTACTTCCGCGCCAATGAGAAGGCCCGGCGGTTTCTGACGCGCGTTCCCTATCGACGGCGGGCGGTTTCGTCGCTGGTGATGATGGAATTGGTGCAGGGATGTCGTCATCCCGGTGAAGTCGAGGATGTGGAGGCATTTCGGTTCCAGAACATCGCCAGGGTCCTTGATCCGGATAGTCCGATCTGCCATCGGGCCATCACCCTCCTGAAGCGACACGCGATGGCGGATGGTCTCCGCGTCGTGGACGCGCTCATCGCCGCGACGGCACTCGAATATGGGTATGCGCTGGCGACGGCCAATCTCAAACACTATCGCTCGATTGCGGGGCTGAAGGTCTTCCCCTTTAAACCATAAGAAGACGGGATACACCGATCAGCTACGACCGATTTAGAAACAACCCGGTCCGCCCGCAAGCAGGCAGCCGGTTAGACGGTTATGCCTCAATGAGCGATCTCGCATGAAACCTCGGATTACCGTGGTGACCATCGGCGTTGACGATTTGGAGCGGGCGCTTCGGTTCTATCGCGATGGCCTGGGCCTCACGACGGAAGGCCTTGTCGGCCAAGAGTTCGAATATGGGGCGGTGGCGTTCTTTGAGTTGCAGGCCGGATTGAAGCTGGCCATCTGGCCGCGCAAGAGTATTTCCCACGATTCAGGCCTTCCCCTCGGCAGCCCAAGTCCCACGGAGTTCACCCTCGGGCATAACGTCTCGTCCAAGGCCGAAGTCGATGCGGTGATGGAGCAGGCGAAACACGCCGGCGCCGTCATCGTCCAACCGGCTCACGACACCTTCTGGGGCGGTTACGCGGGCTACTTTCAGGATCCCGATCGGCATCTCTGGGAGGTCGCATGGAATCCAGAGTGGGGCATCCGCGATTGAGGCCTCCCATCGGGTTCAGCCCCTAAAGTCGTAGGGGCTGAACTTTATGATCCGACGCCTATCGCGTGTCTCGCCGCTCAAACCCTCGCGACACCTCCCCTCCTCTGCCCCGCACGCGTGGCGGGTCGGGGTTTTGGCTACGGACAATATGGTTCGGGCCTCGGGTACTGACGCGGCGCTCGGGGTGGACTTCGATGTGGCGGTCGCGCGGTGGAGCCGGCCGGATGGTCCGACGGTGCGGTCGCGGCTCCTGGACGATGACGCGGCCGATGTCTTCGGTCACCCTCGCCGCGCGGAGGTGTCGGTGCGGAGGGGGAATGCGATACGGGCGCACCACGCGACTATGAAATGTTTCGGCGTCGGCGTAGGCCCAGAAGCGGGGCTCGGAGCCGATCGAGACGTGGATACTTGCGGGCGCCCAGGCGATGATGGGGCCTGAGATGACCCAGGTCACACGGGCGGGCGACCATTCGGTTCCGGGAATCCAGACCCAGCCGTACGGCGGAGACCAGA
>JBDSOK010000159.1:0-5024 GCA_039914845.1 Nitrospiria bacterium
CCGGGGGCGGAGCCCCTGTCGCCCAGGGCGCCAGGAGCAGCGCCCAGGATCCGCCGCGCGTCCACGCCTCGACGAATCTCGGATACGACATCGTCGCCTCGGGGTCGCGACCCGAGTACAGCAGCACCTCGCCGGGATGATCGCGAAATCCCACCACCACCACGAAATGCCCTTGGCGCACGATCCCCGTCCCGAGATCCAGAAACGCGATGAGCGGATGATCCAGACGGACGTGCGCGCGCAGCAAGTCCAGCGAGCCGACCAGCGTCTCGGTCCGGAGCGTCGCGATCCGTGAGCCCGCGAACTGCGCCAGATCCATCGGCAACACACCGGACCAGGATTTCGACGGCGCCACGGCCCGGCCGATCGCTTCCACTGGAACAGCCGAGCCCCAATACGCCAAAACGCTCGACAACGCCGCCGGTCCGCAGGCCCCGGGTTCCCCCGGCACGAACGGCACCCCGGCGATCCGGTGGCCCGATCCGGGAGGGGACAGCGGCCGGGACACGGAGCCGGCACATCCCAAGACGATCAGCGAGAGAATGAGCGCCGCGGCCCATCCCCTGATCCACGGCGATGGCTCCCATCCGAGCACGTCCAACGGGTCTTTCACTGTGCGGTTCGCGCGCCCTCCGGTTATTTCGTGATGATGACGCGGTTGCCGGTGACCTGCAGCAGGACGACCACCAAAATCGCGATCACCAGCAAGCCGATGATCAGGCCCAGACCACTGTCGCCGCCTGGTTGCACGCTGTCCAACTGCAACACGGCCTGATGCAGTTGCGCGTCCGATAACCCGCTCAAGCGGGACGCGACCTCCCGGGAACCGAACCCCCAATCGGCCAATCGTTGGGCCACCACCTTGTGCTCGAGCCATGAGCGGAGCCGCTCCGAGTCGGCGGCGCGGTCGAACACCGCCGGCATGCCCGCGTCCGATCGGACAAACGAGGCCTGGGCGACCGCAGGCCAGAACCCCGCGCCCAACACGATCATGGCCAGACTCAGATACCCCACCAACGACGATCGTCCCACGCGAATCAATCCCTCCATGGATTCCTCTCCTGGTAAATGGTCAGACTTCCAGAATTTCAGCTTCTTTCTTGACCAAAATTTCCTCGACCCGGGCCACGTACTGATCGGTCAGGCGCTGAATATCGTCTTGTGCTGTGCGCTGTTGATCTTCGGAGAGTTCCCCGTCCTTGTGCGCCTTTTTCAACTCCTCATTGACGTCGCGCCGGACGGTGCGCACCGCGACCTTGGCCTCTTCGCCCATTTTCTTGGCGAGCTTGACGTATTCCTTGCGCCGCTCCTGGGTCAGCGGCGGAATGCTCAAGCGGATGACCTTGCCGTCGTTGGACGGCTGGACGCCAATATTGGCGAGCTGGATGGCCTTCTCGATCTCGGGAATCCGCGCGGCCTCCCACGGTTGAATCGTGATCAATCGGCTCTCGGGAACCGACAGGCTCGCCACCTGCTTGAGCGGCGTCGGGGTCCCAAAATAATCGACCTGAATGCCATCCACCAACGAGAGCGACGCCCGTCCCGTCCGGATGGCGGCGAGGTCTTTCCGGAGCCGCTCGATCGCAGCCTCCATGCGCTCCCCCCCGCGCCGCTTGACCTCCCCCATCACCTGTTCCGGACTTCGCACCGCCATCTCGTCCCTTTTTCTGTCTTTAGGTTTTTGGATGAGCCTGTTCAGGAGTGGCCAAATGCAAGGCGCTCCGGTTGGGAAATCGCCATTGGCATTCCACCGGAGCGCAGCGTACTCCGTGTGTACGTGAGCACCGGAGCGCAGCGACAACGCAGCTCTAGCGTGACGGACGAATGCTGCTTCCCGAGGTGGCCGCTCCTGGACAGGCTCATGCCCGGACGCGGTCGCCTTCGACGACCGTGCCAAGCGCCTCCCCCAAAACGATCCGCTTGATATTGTCCTTCTCCTTGAGATTGAACACGATGATCGGCAGGCGGTTTTCCATGCACAGGGTCACGGCGGTGCTGTCCATCACCGCCAAGCCCTTTTCAATGACGTCGAAGAAGGTCAGCCGCGAGAACATCGTCGCGGAGCGATCCTTCATCGGGTCGCGATCGTACACGCCGTCGACCTTCGTCCCCTTCAGAATGACCTCGGCCCCGATCTCCATCGCGCGCAAGGCCGCCGCGGTATCGGTCGAAAAATAGGGGTTGCCGGTCCCGCAGGCCAGGATCACCACCCGCTTCTTTTCCAGATGACGGATCGCTTTGCGACGAATGTAGGGTTCGGCGAGCTGGCGCATTTCGATCGCGGATTGGACGCGGGTGAGGACGCCTTTGGCCTCCAGCACGCTCTGCAGCGCGAGCGCGTTCATGACCGTGGCGAGCATGCCCATGTAATCGGCGGACGAGCGCTCGATCCCGGTGGCGGCGGCCGCCAGCCCGCGGAAGATGTTCCCCCCGCCGATGACGATCGCCAGCTCCACCCCCAGGGCGTTGACTTCCTGGAGTTGATCCGCCACGCGACCCACCACCAGCGGATCGATGCCGTAGCCCTGCTCACCGGCCAGGACTTCGCCGCTGAGCTTGAGGAGGATGCGACGGTACTTCAGATCGGCCACGGCACCTCCCTACGTGAGGCCGACCGCCGAGAACGCGGCATCTGCGGCGTTGTCGCGAGCGGTTGAGTCCTCACGTACGAATGAGTACGCTCCGGGCGCAACCACTCGCTCCGCCTTGCATCTGCCGCCTTCTCGGCGGTCGGGATGCTCGCCTACGATTCCTCTTCGCCCAATCGGTACCGCACGAAGCGCCTGACGGCGATGCGTTCACCGATCTTGGCGATCTTTTCGGTCAACACCGCGTTGATCGTCAGGCTGGGATCTTTAATGAACGGCTGATCCAGCAACGAGATCTCCGCGCAAAACTTCTCCAACCGGCCGTCGACGATCTGGGTGATGACTTTCTCGGGCTTGCCCGATTGCATGGCCTCGGCGGTCAACTGCTCTCGCGCCCGCGCGATGACGTCGGCCGGCACGTCGGTCCGCGCCACATAGCGGGGGGGCGTGCCCGAACCGGCGATGTGCATCGCCAAATCTCTGACCAGCGCCTGAAACTCGGGGTTGCGGGCGACGAAGTCGGTCTCGCAATTGACCTCAATCATCACGCCGATCTTGCCGCCCGGATGAAGATAGGACCCGATCAGGCCTTCGCTCGCCGTGCGGCCGGCCTTCTTGGCCGCCACCGTCGCGCCTTTTTGACGAAGCCATTCGGCGGCTTTCTCCAGATCGCCCTCATGCTGAGCGAGGGCCTGCTTGCAATCCATCATGCCGGCGCCCGTCTTGTCCCGCAATTGCTTGACGAGCGCGGCGTCGATCGCCACCATGCTACCGTCCCTCGACAGCCGCGGTCATCTCGGCCAATTCACGGCTGGACGTCACCGACGCGGCCTTGGCATGCTCTTCGGTCCGCGCGGCCTGGACCTGGCGGCCCTCGATCACCGCATCGGCCAGCCGCGACGCAATCAATTTGATCCCGCGGATCGCGTCGTCATTGCCTGGAATCACATAATCCACTTCATCGGGGTCGCAATTGGTATCCACGACGGCGACCACCGGAATGCCCAACCGATTGGCCTCCAGCACGGCGATATGCTCTTTTTTGCAGTCGATGATAAAGACCACGCCCGGCAGATTGGACATGGTTTTGATCCCGCCGAGAATCTTCTCGAGTTGGCCCCGCTCCTTCTCCATTTCGGAGACTTCCTTCTTGGGCAGGCGATCATGGGTGCCGTCGGCGCGCGCCGCCTCGAACTTCTTGAGTTTATCGACGCTCTTGCGGAGGGTTTGGAAATTGGTGAGCATCCCGCCCAGCCAGCGCTGGTTGACGAAGAACATATTGCAGCGCCTGGCCTCCTGCTCGATCGTCTCCTGGGCTTGGCGTTTGGTGCCCACGAACAGGACCGTTTCACCGTCCGCCACCGCATTGCGCACGAAGGTATAGGCTTCGTTGAATTTTTTGACCGTCTTTTGGAGGTCGATGATGTAGACGCCGTTGCGCTCGCCGAAAATATACTTTTTCATCTTGGGGTTCCATCGCTTCGTCTGATGGCCGAAATGGACCCCCGCTTCCAATAATTCCTTCATGCCGACTGCCGACATAGACCGCTCCTTCTCCAATGGTTTCAGCCTCCGCGCGCGTCATCGCGATCCCCACCGGGCAGGCCCGGCACCTGGGAGCCGCTCGGCGCGCGTGTGTAGTGTCGAAACCCGAGGCCAATGCGCTCGGGTCCGAGGGGCCAGTCTTACCATAGACGAGGGGCTTTTGCAAGGCGTATACTCGCACGAATGCCCGCGTGGCGCGGGTCGCCGGCCCTCTGGAAATTCCGACAATGGATGCCCGTTCCCCCGCTGTTCCCCACGCCGACTCGACCTGGAAACGGCGGGTGCGCGTCGTGCTGGTCCGGCCCGAACACGCCGGCAATATCGGCTCCGCCGCCCGGGCGATGAAGAACCTGGGATTCGGCGCGCTCCACCTCGTCGCGCCGGCCTGCGGTCACCTGACCCCCGATGCGCTGAAAATGGCGTACGGCGCCGGCGATGTGCTCGAGGGCGCCCGACTCCACCCGTCGTTGATCGACGCCGTGGGCCCCGCGCAGTGGGTGGCGGGCTTCGGCATGGCGCGCGCGGGACGCCCCACCCTGTGGCTGCCGGAGGCCGGTGCCGGCCTCGCGGCTCGATCTCGGGCCGATGACGCGTCCGAGGTGGCGCTCGTCTTCGGTCCCGAAATTTCCGGGCTGTCGAACGACGACCTTGCGGTCTGCCATCAACTCATCGCCATCCCGACCGACACCGCCCAGCCCTCGATCAACCTGGCCCAGGCCGTCCTCCTCGCCTGCTACGAGCTGAGCCGCGTGCCGACCCCACCGGCGAGCAGCCCCCGGGATCTCGCCACCGCCCATGAGATCGACGGCCTCTGTGCCCACCTGGCGGAGACCCTCGACACCATCGGGTTTCTCTTCGCGCCGCACGACCGCCATCTCGTCCGGGATCTGC
>JBDSOK010000326.1:0-6905 GCA_039914845.1 Nitrospiria bacterium
CCGGTCCTTCAGCCCTTCGCGTCCGGCCTCCGGCTTGGTCTTGCCGAGCAAGAGCGCCATCAACCGTTCGCGCCGTGGCGGCGTCAACGACTCGTGCAGGCCTTCGAGGTACCGATAGTCTTCCGGCGTGATGAACATCATCTCTACGTCTCCTCCCGCGGCCTCAGACGTCCGCCAATTCGATCGCAAGCCCCAACCGCAAAAAGACGCAGCGAAAGACCGCCGGCCGCCCGAAGGCCTCGCGCACGGCGCGGGTGTAGACCGCCGCCTGGGGGCGATACCGCTCGGCCGCCGCCCCGGCCTCCGGCGGCTCGATCGCGTCCGATTTGTAATCCGCGACATAGAGTGAGCCGCGGTCCTCGTAAATCAGATCGATCACGCCTTCCATGATGCCATCTTCCCAGGGCATGATCAACGGAACCTCCCGCCCGAGGATCGTCGAGGCGGCGATCTCGCGGTAGGCCGCCGACGCGAAGAACGGCGCCAGCACGCGGGACGCCTGGTCTCGCTCATCCATCGACGCGTCGGCCGCTGCCGGAAACCCGTCGAGCGCCGCAGGCCAGGACGAGACCTCGGCGTCGAACGACCAGCGTTGGAGAAACGCATGGACCAAGGTGCCGACCCGGCGCGCGCCGTCGGCCGACGCGACGCGGGCCCCTTGCCGCACGGGATACGAGGAAGCCGCCTCGCGCGACAAGAGCGTCGGCGTCAGAATTCGCGGCGCGCCCATCGCCCGCGCGCATCGCTCGCGCCGCGCCCGCCACGTCTCGCGATACCGCGCGGCATCCAGGGCGTCCGGGCCGGGCCGACCCGGCGGGCCGACCGCCGGCGCGGCCGGTTCCGCGAGCGCCTCCACACGATCCATCAGCGTCGGCTCCACATCCCACGCCCCCTCGGCGAGGGTGAGCAGGCTTTCGCCCGTCAAGCGGCCGGTCGGCGCGCCCGAGATCACCAGCATGTGCCGCGCGCGGGTCATCGCCACATAGAGCAGGCGCCGGTATTCGGCCGTCTCCCGGCGCACCCGCCGATCGTCGAAATATATTCCCGCGAGCGAGGTCGCCCCGGCCGCACAGAGGCCGACCCGGCCGCTGGACGGGTGGCGCGCGATCACGGACGGCCGCTTGACCTCGTGATTGGCGTGAGCGGCGGCGAGGATGACCACGGGGAACTCCAGGCCCTTGGCCTTATGGATACTCATCACTTTGACCGCGTCGAGGTGTTCATCGGCCAACGGGCTTTCCGCCTCCTCCGTCTCCTCGCGGATCCGCTGCTCCAACAGCCGGACGACCGTGGGGAACGACCGCGCGCCGTCGTCCGCCAGCGTGCCCGCCAGACGCCGCAGCTTCTCGAGATTGGCCACCGCCTGATCGCCATCGAGCCCCGCCGCGGCCAGACTCTCCAGCGGCAGCCGCTCGAACACGCGTTCCACCGCGCGAGCGACCGGCAGCACGGCGACCTCGCGCTGCAATGCAGCCAACTCACCGTAGAGCATGAGCGGGGCCGCCGTCGAAGCATCCCCGGCCCGTTCCCGCGCGCGAGAGTCCAGCCGGCCCTCATGCGCCAATTGTTCCAGGTCGCGGTCGGTCACCGCGCCCAGCGGCGACCGCAGCACGCCCACCAGCGCCAGGGCGTCCTCGGGATCGGCCACCGCGCGCAAGACGTTCACGGCGTCGACGACGTCCTGCGTCGCAAAAAAATGGCGCTCACCTTCGACCACGTAGGGGATGTTCCGCCGCCTGAGGGCATCCAGCAGGATATGCACGTCGGTCAGCGCCCGCATCAGGATCGCGACGTCGCCGGCGGCGGCCGCGCGCTCGCGCCCCGCACGATCGGCGATGGTCATTCGACCCAAGACCTCTTCGGCCAGCCAGCGCGCGAGCGATTCCGCCTCCGCGGCGCGTGCCCGCTCCGCATCGAAGGGCTCGCGAGAAGACTTGATCACCCGGAGGATCGGTTTCGGGCCGTCGGGCGACCCGGCCGCCGCCTCGATGGGGTCGTAGGCCGGTTGACGCCCGGCGTCGAACGCGATGAGCCGCGAGCAAATCCCGTTCACCGCGTCGAGGATGCGGGCATGGCTTCGGAAATTGGTCCCCAGCGTGCAGGAGAGCCCACCCTGATCCAGGACCACCTGCACCACCTGCTGATACGCCTCGATGTCCGCGCCACGGAACCCGTAGATCGATTGCTTGGGATCGCCGACGATGAAGAGCTTGCCCGCCTCCAGCGTCACCCCCGTCCAATGGCCGGCCGACCGCCCCGGGGCTTCCGACAGGTAGAGCAGGATTTCATATTGCAGGGGATCGGTATCTTGAAACTCGTCGATGAGGACGGCGCGAAAGCGGCGCTTCAAAGCCTCCCGCACATCCGTCCGATCGCGCAGCACATCGCGCGCGCGGACCAGGAGCCCGTCGAAGGACACCCGTCCTGACCGGGTAAATTTCAGCCGGCACTCGACAATGAACGGCTCCACCACCCGCCCGAGGAGACCGACGGTCTCTTCGTCGACGCTGAGCATCCGGGCCGCGAGCGCGACCAATCCCTTGGCGCGGCGAAAATCCTCCCGATCCCAGCCGCTCGGCGCCTGATTCGGATCGGAGGCGACGAGCGCGGCCTCCTCCGGACTCGGCGCCGGAGCGCGCCCGACGGCCAGATCCTCGAAGACCCGCCGCGCGGCCGCCGTTTGCCGCTCGATCTTGCGTGCGCCGGGATGCGCGACCGCCAAGCGCTCGGCCTCGTCCGCCTGCTCGCGGCACCAGCGATCGAACCCCGGACAGGGCGTCCCGTCGCGCTCACCCCCCAGCGGAATGCCCTCGGCGCAGAGCGCGAACGCCGCTTCGCCGATCGCCGCCACATCTAGACGCGACAGCAGGCGGCGCCACAGTTCGGCGCGCGGCGCGTCGGCCGCCAATTCACGCGCCAGCCACTCCCGCCAGACGCGTTCCACGTGTTCGCACCACGCGGGCTCGTCCGCCTCTTCGAACGCGGGATCGACCCCCGCCTCCAGCGGGTAGAGCCGCAGCAGAGTGGCGGCAAATCCATGGATCGTGCCGATGTGCGCGCGATCCAACTCGCGCAAGGCGGTCCCAATGCGGGCGTCGACGATCGACGCCGGAAGCGCGCAGCGCCGCAGCACCTCCTCCCGCGCAGAGAATTCCGACTGAGGATGCCCGCCCGGCCGCAGCGCCTGGAGCGCGGCGCGAAGCCGCGCCTTCATTTCGCCCGCGGCTTTCTTCGTGAACGTCAGGGCGACCAGGTCGGTCACCTTGATCGGCAAGGGCTCCCGGACGATGAGATGGACCATACGGTCGACCAACAAGGTGGTCTTGCCCGTGCCGGCGCCCGCGGTCACCACCACATTGCGATCCGAGAGGATCGCGCGCTCGCGCTCGAGACGATCGGCCGGCGCGTCGTTCATGCGGGTGCCGGGCGCGTTCGCCGCAGCGCGGCGTGACGCAAAGAACGCCCGTCGGCTTCGGCTCGACCTCGGGAGGGGGCGTGGCGGCGACGGCACGCGGCCGCCACGTCGCACCAGGCACATCCGCGATCGGGCGTGATCGCATGCCACCCCTCTTCGATCCCGTCGATCAGGAACGCGATGGTCTCGGCGATCTGCCCCGCCGCCGAAGTATCCGGTCGGTAGGCCAGGCGGGTCAACGGGGCTTCACCGTCGGACCCGATCACCAAGAGTTCGACCTCGATCTCCCCCGCGCCGGGACCGGGCACTTGGCCGCGGGCATAGGCCTCTCCCAACGCGGCGTAAATCGGCGGCTGCAGGCGTTCCCCGCGCATGGCGGATTTGACCGGATCGGCGACGGCCGACGCGCCGATCTTAAAATCGATGACGCGGAGGCGGCCGTCTGGGTGGCGGTCGATCCGATCCAGCCGTCCCTGAATGGGCGTCCCGTTCGGCTGCGCCAATTCCCCGCGCACGATGACTTCGGTCGCCACCGGCACGAAACCCGAACCGGCCAGGTCCGCCGCGTCCACGGCAACCGCCTCGGCCAACGCCGCCGACCAGCGCGCAGAGTAGAACTCCCACAACAGGGGATAGACTGGCGGGTCCGTCCGCGCGTAGCGATCGAACACCTCGCGGCAGGCCGCGATCGTTCGCTCTCGCGCGTCGGAGGGTGACGACGGCGGGTCGAGCGCCCATCCCCCATACACCCGCGCCAGTGCGTCGTGGCAGAGCCGGCCCCACTCCGCCGCGCCGATCCCATCCGCTTCGGGAGAACGCGTTCGGCTTCCGACCAGCCGAGAGAGCATGAACTGCATCGGGCAGCAGGCATAGCGTTGCAGCGCGCTGGCAGAAAATCCCGCTGCGCGTAACCCGGCGATCCGATCCGGCCCGGCGCCGACCATCCCGTCATAGGGCGTCAACGGACCCGCGCGATCGAGCACCGCCCGCACCACCCGTCCCCGGCGCTCGAGCGCGCCGGCGGGCCCTTCCAGCACGGTCCCCGGCTCGCCGCCTTCGAGCGCCGATCGGACGGCGGCTTCGCGCGGCGTCAACGAGTCATACCGGACGAACGGCTCCACCCCCCGCTTGTCCCGGACGCGCCGCGGAATCGTGATGACCGGCTCGTGAGCCGCCTGATCCCCCCACGCGGCGCGGCGCCACTCATCCACATACCAGGAAGGAACCAACGGCCGCCCGGCCTCATCGGAGCGTTGCACGAAGAGAAACAGCCGCTCACGCGCCGCGGCGATCAACAAACCGAAGAGCAGGCGTTCCTCGTCGTAACCGCAGAGCTTTTCGGGAATCTTGTGTCCCAAACTCGTCTCGATGATCCGCCGCTCGGCGTCCCGAAGAAACGCGTCTTCACGAATCAACCGCGGAAAGACCCCTTCGTTCAATCCCAAGAGGAAGACCGCGCGAAACGGCAAGCCCCTTGCGGCCATCGCATCCAAGACGGGCACCCCGGCGCCTCGCCCCTCGGGCGGCGGAACCCGGCCGGCGGCGATTCGGCGGAGCACGGCGGCGATGAATTCCTCCCGACTCAACGACGGGCGGACGCCGTCCAGACTCAAGGGGTGATCCAGGGCCGCCAAAAGTGCCGCCGCGACCAGCGCCTCATCCCCGTCCTCTCCCTCCGCGCGGGCCGTCAATCCCAAGAGGGTATCGAGCTGCGTTCGCCAGACCGCGGCATGCTCGGCGCCCGACGTGATCGAAGGCAAGCCATCGCGCCACGCCGCAGTCGCGGATGAGAGATCGATCTCGGCCCCTGGCACCCGATACGGGGAGGAGGCGACCTCGGCCGCGTCGTCTTCCGAGAGTGCGGCGACCCCGGCGCGCAATACGGCGACCACCGCGTGGGTCAGGGGAAATCCCGCCAGGCTGCGCCGGACCCCCAGGCTGAAGGGAATCCCATGAGCGGAAAACTCCGCGGCCACCAACTCCCCGTATGGATCGAGACTACGGGACACCACCGCCATCTCCGTCCAATCAAATCCCTCATCTTCGACCAGGCGCAGGATGATCTTGGCCGCCGTCGCCACCTCGTCGCGCGCCCCCGAACACTCAAAAAGCTTCGCGGACTTCCCTCCCGCGGCGGGCTGCTCGGGATCTTCGACGAAGAGCCGCGCGAGCGTGGGATCGAGCGGTCCCTCAACCCGCTCGCGCCGCCCGGCTCCGACGCCGGTCACAAACCGACGGTAGAAGCGTTCCGCAAATTCCCACAGCGGATGTCCGATCACCAACGGGAAGAACACGCCAGTCTCATAGTGTCGCGCCACAGCGTGAAAGAGGTCGTACTGCACCTGGGTCAGATCGTAAAATCCATAGTGCAGAATCGCCGACGCCGAGGCCAGAAATCGGGACCGAGGCACGCATTCCGCGGCCGCCACATCCAGGTCGGTATAATCGGTCCATCCCGCGGCGGCCGCCGCATCGAGCACCGCGTGATACAGCGAGGCCAACGCCTCCAGGCGGCGCACATCGCTCCCATCGAACAGGTCCGTGCGTACGGCCTCGAGGAAGAGGTCGGGCGCGACCCGCGCGTCCTTGAGATCGCGCAGGGTTTGCCACAAGGCCGCGCACCCGCCTGGCGTGTCGCGTACCCGGGCCAGCGGCGAGACGGACGGCAGGAGACTCAGCAGATGGCGCGTCAGTTCCTCGAACGCCCCTTCGTCCCGGATCTCGGCATCGGGAACACCCGCTTCAGCCAAGAGGCGACGCGACAATTGATGAAAGGTGACGAGATGGACGTTGAGGAGGACCAGGCGTTCGGTGTGGGCCAGCCGCCACGCCAGGCGGCGGCGGATGCCGTCGGAGGGCACCAGCACGAGCACCGGCGCGAGCGGATCGGCCGCCCGCTGTAAGGCGACGGTCTTCACCAGCGCATCTTCCAGCGCGGGATGAAAAGGCCCGGTGACGACGTTCACCGGCCCCCTCCCGGGCCATCATCGCGCGCGGCAGCCATGGTCGGCCATCATAGGCCGGGCCCGCCACGAAATCAATGGACCCCCGGTGACACGACAGAACCAACCCCTGAGTGAGTTTCTGAAATTCGCCGGCTACTCAGAACGCTCCAGATGCACGGCCGCAAGAAGGAGGAAACCAGAGCGTACGGGGTACCCTTTGCGCGAACGCTATGCAATGGGTCTCGTGAGGATTTCCGACGGCCGAGAACGCCGCAGATGGACTTGTTCAGCAGCCTAGCCTTTGCTGACGCGCAGAACCTCTTCGACGCTTGTCACGCCGGCAATAATCTTCTTGAGGCCGTCGATGCGCATATCGATAAATCCTCGCCCCACCGCATATTCCATCAGCATGCTCTGAGAGGCCTTTTCACTGATCAATTGGCGCATGACCTCGTCGATGACCAGCACCTCGTGCACGCCGGTCCGTCCCCGGTAGCCACGCTGCTTGCACTGCGGACAGCCTTTGGGCTTGGCAAAAAGCACTT
>JBDSOK010000001.1:0-9961 GCA_039914845.1 Nitrospiria bacterium
GCGAAAGCGCGCGCTCGTCGATGGTGAGGCCCTCGTCCGACGCGATGCGGCTGATCTGGGCGATCATTTCCAGCCGGCCCACGCGCTTGAAGTGAAAGTGCTGGCACCGCGAGAGGATCGTGGGCAGGATTTTATGGGATTCGGTGGTGGCGAAGACGAAGAGCAAATGGGGCGGCGGCTCTTCCAGCGTCTTGAGCAACGCATTGAAGGCCGCGTTCGACAGCATGTGCACTTCGTCGATGATGTACACCTTGTACCGCCCCTGGAAGGGCACATACTTGACCTGCTCCCGCAATTCCCGGATATCGTCCACCCCGGTATTGGAGGCGCCGTCGATTTCAAGCACGTCGACCGAGGTGCCGGCGGCGATCTCGATGCACGACGGACAGAGCCCGCAAGGGGTCGCGGTCGGACCGGGATACGCCCCGCAATTGACGGCCTTGGCCAGAATCCGGGCGGTGGTCGTCTTGCCCACCCCCCGGGGCCCTGAAAACAGATAGGCCTGCGCCAATCGGTTGGACGTGAGCGCATTCGCGAGCGTGCGCGTCACGTGACCTTGACCGACCACCGCGTCGAACGATTGCGGGCGCCATTTGCGGGACAGAATTTGATAGGTCATCGCCAACCGCGGAGGTCAACCGAAGCGGCGGGGCCTGACGGACCATTCCGTCGGTCCGGCCCCGTCGCGAAAAAGAAAAGAAGACCAGGCTGAACTGCGGCACCCAGGAGGATCTTCTTACCGTTGCTTCCTTCCGGACCTGGCGGGGTTCGAAGGCTCCTGTCGCACAGGGCCCGGTCTTCTTTAGGGGTCATTGTAACGAAAGGCGTCACGCGATCGCAACGCCGGAGTTGGGCGGAGAGAGGGGGATTTGAACCCCCGAGGAAGCTTTTGGCCCCCTACACGATTTCCAATCGTGCTCCTTCAGCCGTACTCGGACATCTCTCCGTACGTCCCCACTACTCGTCAAACTCATACGCTCCAGAAACACCAGACAAACCTCTCGCAGCCTCGGGCCGGGGAATCGGCCCTGCGTTGCGCTCAGCACGCTCGGATTCGAGACGGCCCAATTCACCTTCATCTCGCAGCCTCGGGCCGGGAAATCGGCCCTCCGTTGCGCCCAGCAAGCTCGGTTTGGCGGAGAGAGAGGGATTTGAACCCCCGGTGGAGTTACCCCCACATCTGATTTCGAGTCAGACGCCTTCAACCGGACTCGGCCATCTCTCCGCGAATACGTTCATGAGACGGGCAGGACATGGCGCACCGCCGCGGGGCATCACCCAACGACCGCGGATCGGCGGCCCGCGAAAAATTCGCGGAGCACCTCTCCGCATCTCTCCGCCATGACCCCCCCGACCACCATCGGACGATGGTTGAACCGGCCGGGCGCGAAGAGATCGACGACCGACCCGCACGCGCCCGCTTTGGGATCAAACGCCCCGAAGATGACCCGGTCGATTCGCGCCGCGATCATCGCGCCCGCACACATGGGGCACGGCTCCAGCGTGCTGTAGATTTCGACGCCGGTCAGCCGCCACCGGCCCAGCGCCTTGGCCGCATCCTGCAAGGCCAGCAATTCGGCGTGGGCAGTCGGATCGGTATCCCGTTCGCGGCGATTCTGCGCCCGGGCGAGCACCCGATCGCCGCTCACCACCAACGCGCCGACCGGTACGTCTCCGGCCCGCGCCGCCTCGCGAGCCTCATCGAGGGCGCGCGCCATCCACTCCTCGGACCGGGCCGTCTCCCTATCGTTCCATTCGCGCAAGGGAGGCCATTGTAGACACCGCACGAACCAAAGTCAATGCGGCGACGGCGCGCCTGCGCGGTCCGGGACACGATTGACACCGTGATGCCGCATTCGTATACTCGGCCCTCGATGTCTCCGTCCGACCGTCCCATTCTCACCCTGCCGCGGACGGTCTTTTTTCTCGGTGTCGTCAGCCTGCTCACCGACGCGAGCAGCGAAATGATTTATCCCCTCCTTCCGTTGTTTCTTGCCTCGTCGCTCGGCGTGGGGCCGGCCTTCATCGGGGTGATCGAGGGCGTCGCCGAGAGCACCGCCGGGCTCGTCAAGTTCTTTTCGGGATGGTGGTCCGACCGCCTGGGCCGCCGCAAAGCGCTCGTCGTCGCCGGATACAGCCTCTCCGCCTGCGCGCGACCGCTGGTGGCCGTCGCGGGCGCGGGGTGGCACGTCCTGGCCATCCGGTTTTCTGATCGCGTCGGCAAGGGCTTGCGGACGGCGCCCCGCGACGCCCTGCTCGCCGCCTCCACCGCGCCGGATGCCCGCGGCCGGGCCTTCGGCTTCCATCGCGCCATGGACCACACCGGGGCGGTGCTCGGTCCCCTCATCGCCTTCGCGCTGCTGAGCACGGTGATCAACGACTTGCGAACGCTCTTTGCGCTCGCCGCCATTCCCGGCCTGCTGGCGGTGGGAGTCCTGGTCTGGAGGGTCCACGAACCGCCGATCCCCACCTCGAGCGCTCCGCCCCCGCCGCGTCTGAGCCTCGCGCCGTTTTCCGGCCGCTTCCGCGCCGTGCTCCTGGTCATCACGCTCTTTACCTTGGGAAACTCAAGCGACGCCTTTCTCCTGCTCAAGGCGCACGCGGTAGGCATCGACGCCGCGTCTATTCCCCTGCTGTGGATCGTCCTCCACCTCAGCAAGGCCGTCAGTTCGATGCCGGCCGGCGTCTTATCCGACCGCATCGGCCGGCCTCGCCTGATTCTGGCCGGATGGATGGTCTATGCCACGGTCTACGCCGGATTCGCGCTGGCCGACCAGGCCTGGCAGGTCTGGGCCTTGTTTGTATGGTATGGCCTGTTCTTCGGCTTGACGGAAGGCGTGGAAAAAGCCTACGTGGCGGATTTAGCGCCGCCGGCGCATCGCGGCACCGCGTTCGGCCTGTATCATGCGGCAGTGGGCCTCGCCGCACTCCCCGCCAGCATCCTGATGGGCGTCGTGTGGGAGCGCGCCGGGGCCGGCCCCGCCTTCTGGCTTGGGGCCGGTCTCGCGCTGTGTTCGGCCCTCGGTTTTCTCCTGGTCTTGGCGATGCCTGTTCGCGAGCCAGCGAGCGGGCCGGAACATTTCAAAAGATAATTGTTGACATCCGGATTACAGTTCCGATATGCTGCGCCGTTGCTTTTGAGGGAGGCGCAAGCCCGGGAATGAAAATCGTCGTCAGCGATAATCAGGTCGACAAGGCCCTTCGGGTCCTGAAGAAGAAGCTCATCAAAGAGGGCCTTCTGAAGGAGATGAAGAAGCGCGAATACTATGAAAAGCCCAGCGTGAAACGCAAACGCAAGGAAAAAGAATCCCGCAAGCGTCTCCGCAAGCTCCTGACCCGCAAAACCACCCCCTAAGTTCAATCCCCTCGCGCGTTTCCGCCCTAGGATTTTTGGCCTTTATTTTTTGGGTCCCCTTTGCCATAATCCGCGCATGAGCTCGGCCATCATCGGCGTCGGTATCGATCTCGTCCAGATCTCCCGGATGCGGCGCGCGATCGCGCGCTGGGCCGACCGGCTCTTGGGGCGCATTTTAAGCCCCCAGGAATGGGAGTATTGCCGGACCCGGCGCGATGCGGCGCCTCATGTGGCGGCCCGTTTCGCGGCCAAGGAAGCGGGGCTGAAAGCCCTGGGCCTGGGCTGGGCCGGAGGAGCCTGGACGGATCTGGAAGTCGTTCACGCCGAATCCGGCCAACCGATGCTGCGCCTCTCGGGCCGCGCCGCGCGACGCATGACGGACCTCGGCGGTACCGCGCTGCTCCTCAGCCTCACGCATGACGGCGATTACGCGGCCGCCCACGTGATCCTCAGCCGCAACGAGTCCGCCCCGCCCCATCGATCATGAACATCGTCACCGCCGAAGAGATGCAACGGCTCGACGGGGACGCCGTCGCCACCTACGGCATCCCCGTGCTGCTCCTGATGGAGCAGGCGGGCATGGGGGTAGTGCGCGAAATGGCACGCCGCTACGGCGACCTGGCCGAGCGGACCATCGTCGTGTTGGCGGGCAAAGGCCATAACGGCGGGGACGGGCTCGTCGCCGCGCGGCACTTGCTGCAAGGTGGTGCCCGCGTGCGGGTGTTTTTGACGTTTCCCCTGGAGGCGAGCCAGGGCGAGGCCAAGATTCAAGCCGAGATGTTCCGAAAGATCGGCGGCCACCTGCTCGATCCCTCGGGTTTCGATCGGGCGGCGTTTCGGTCGGCGCTGACCGAGGCGGACCTCATCATCGACGCGCTCGTCGGCACCGGCCTCTCCGCGCCGATCGCGGGGTTCGCCGCGGAATTGGCGGCCGACATCAACGCGGCGCGCACGCCGGTGGTCGCGGTCGATATCCCGTCCGGGATCAGCGCCGATACCGGCGACGCGCTGGGCGTCGCGGTGCGGGCCGACCTGACGGTGACCTTCGCCCTGCCGAAACGCGGCCACTTTTTGTCGCCCGGGGCCGAGCATACCGGCGAACTCCGGGTGGTCGATATCGGCATCCCGCGGCGGGCGATCGAGACCGCGGCATTGCCGCTCTCGCTCTTCACCGCCGAGGCCGCCGCGCGGTGTCTCCCCGCCCGGCCCCGCGAAGGACACAAGGGCACCTTCGGCCACGTCTTCGTCGTCGCAGGATCGCTCGGACGCAGCGGAGCGGCCCTGCTCGCTTCGCGCGCCGCGCTGCGGACCGGGGCCGGGTTGACGACCCTCGCCTGCCCCGAGAGCGTGCTCACCGCCGGCGAGGCCCGGCCGGCCGAGATCATGACCCTCCCGCTTCCCGAAACCGCGGAGCGCACGCTGGCGGCTCGTGCGCTCGATCCCTTACTCGCGGCGCTCAAACCGGCCGGCGCGGTGGCGATCGGCCCGGGATTGTCGACGCAGGCCGAGACGCAGGCGGTCATCCGCGAACTCCTGGCGCGCATCACGGTCCCCATGGTCGTAGACGCCGACGGCCTGAATGCGCTCGCGGATCATCTCGAACCGCTGCGGCGGCCCCATGCCCCGATGATCCTGACGCCCCATCCCGGGGAGATGGGGCGTCTGACGCGTCTGGGCTCCCGCGAAGTGCAGCGCCGCCGCATCGAGCTCGCGATCGACTTTGCCCGCATCCACCAGGTGGTCTTGGTGCTGAAGGGCGCACGCACAGTGGTGGCCACACCCGACGGCCGCGCCACCGTCAATGCGACCGGCAATGCGGGCATGGCCACCGCGGGTGCCGGCGACGTCCTGACCGGCGTCATCGCCGCGCTCTTGGCGCAGGGGCTTCCGGTCGATCAGGCGGCGCGGCTGGGGGTCTACCTCCACGGCTCGGCCGGCGATCTCATCGCCGCCGAGCACGGCGAGCGCGGGATGCTGGCGGGGGATCTCGTCGATCGCCTGCCCTCCGCCCTGCACCGGCTGTCACCGCCCCCGATCCGGCCGCCCCATCGCCTGTTCAAACGAACTCGCCCATCAGACAAGGAGTAACCCATGACACTGTTCGGAATTACCCTCGCCTTCACCCTCTTGCTTGCCGCCCTCGGCTCCGCCATGATCATCCATTCGATCCTGGGCAAGCGCCGGATCGTGACCGACTTTCGTCGCGTGTCCGAGCGGATCGGGGGCACGGTCTCGCAGTCCACGGTCTTTGCCTTTCCCCAAGTGCGGGGGCGGTATGACGGGCGCGACGCCTCGGTCTTTTTCCACATCGCCAAGGGCGAAAAGGCCAGCATCATCTATCTGGTCTATACCTTGTCGGCCCGAGCGGCGACGACCATTTTTCTGGCCAAAGACAAATACTTCAAGCCGGTGAACGATCCCACCAAACTCAGCCGGGAAGTGGGAGAGGTCGTGCCCGGACTCGACGGCCGATATCAGATTCGCGCCGCCGACGCCGCGCGCGCCGGACGGCTGTTCCAGGACGGAGAGATCCGCAACCACCTGGACGGGCTGGAGACCTTTCCGAGCCTCATGCTGGGACCGGATTCATTGATCGCCGGCAAACCGTTCGAAGGCCCGGAGGATACCGCGCCAGAATCGATGCTCAATCACTTCCGGGCCTTGGGCAAGGTCGCTGCCACGCTGGAAACGGTCGCGTGACGGCGGCGGTGCAGGCGCCCGCCGCGAGTTGGGAGTGCCGCACGGCCTCCCCGGACGAGACCTGGCGCATCGGCCGCGCGCTGGGTGCGGCCCTGTCGGGAGGGGAAACGATCGCGCTCGACGGCGAGCTCGGGACGGGCAAGACCCGTCTGGTCCAAGGGCTGGCCGAGGGGCTGAACATCGCGCCCGGAGTCGTCGCGAGCCCCACCTTCGCCATCCGGCACGACCATCGCGGCCGGCTTCCGCTGGCCCATCTGGACTTCTATCGGCTCTCGGATCCCGACGAATTGGACTGGCTGGGGTTGCTCGAAGCCCCGCCTCAGACGGTCTTCGTCATCGAGTGGGCCGGCAAACTTCGGGCGGCCCTGCCCCAGGATCGGTTGGACATCGCCTTGAGCCCTGGTTCGCATCCCGATGATCGCCTCTTGACGTGGACGGCGTGGGGATCGACCGCCGAACGCGTCCTCCAGGCCGTGCGAGCCGCTCATGGCCGCTGATCCTCCCGACAACGCCCCGCAGCCCGCCTGGGATGAGGTCCTGGCCCGCGTCAAGGATCATCTGGCCTATGCGCACACGATGGGCGTCCGCGAAATCCCGGTCCGATCTCAGCAGACGGTTTCCCTTCCGCTCGCCCCGGCCGTCCCGGCACGCGCCTCCCGACCGTCTGCGGATGCCGATCCCGCCGCCGCGCTGGAGCGTTTGCGCCGCGACACGATCGGGGATTGCCGGCGGTGCAAACTGGCGCCGACCCGGACCAACATCGTATTCGGGGTCGGCGATCCCCGTGCCGAGTTGATGTTCGTCGGCGAAGCGCCGGGAGGCGATGAAGACGAGCAGGGCATTCCGTTCATCGGCCGGGCCGGTCAATTGTTGACCAAAATCATCGAGGCGATGGGGCTCACGCGCGACCGCGTCTACATCGCCAACATCATCAAGTGCCGGCCGCCCGGCAATCGCAACCCTCAACCGGACGAGATCGAATCGTGCGAACCGTTTCTCATCGCCCAGCTCGACGCGATCCGGCCCAAGGTGATCTGCGCGCTGGGGACTTTCGCCGCGCAGACGCTGCTGAAAACCAAGGACCCGATTTCACGGCTGCGCGGGCGATGGCATGCCTATCAGGACATTCCGCTGATGCCCACGTTCCACCCCGCGTATCTGCTGAGGAATCCGGCCGAGAAAAAAACCGTGTGGGGGGATGTGCAAACGGTGATGGAGCGATTGGGCATCCGCCCCCCCGCCGCGGTGAAGGACCGCTGACGATGCAACCCCTGTGGGCGCCGTGGCGCATGCAATATATCGAAAGCGACAAGAGCGGTCCCTGCATCCTCTGCGCAAAACCCCGTGAGCAGAACGACGTCAAAAATTACATCCTCGAGCGCAGCGCGCGCAGCTTTGTGATGATGAACATCTATCCCTACTCCAACGGCCATCTGCTCGTCTCGCCGTACCCTCACGCCGACCGGCCGGCGGACTTGGACGACGAGACGATGCTGGATCTGTCGCGGACGCTGGGCCGCGCGATCGAGCGGGTGCGAAAGGCCCTGTCGCCCGAGGGATTCAACGTCGGACTCAATCTGGGCAAGGCTGCCGGGGCCGGCATCGACACGCATCTCCATTATCACATCGTGCCGCGGTGGAACGGTGACACCAATTACATGACGTTGTTCGCCGAAGTCCGCGTCATCCCCGAACACCTCGACGCCACGTATGAGCGGCTTCGCCCCCATTTCCAGGAGACGTAAGGCATGATCCGGCTCATCATCCTCCTCGTCGTGCTCGCGGCCGCTCTGCTGTTCGCGATGCAAAATCAAGATCAGGCCATCGCGCTCCGGCTGCTCTTCGGCCGCATCACCCCGCCGCTACCGGTCTATCTCATCGTGCTGGGCAGCTTCGCCCTGGGCGTGCTGGTCGCCGGCATGTTGGTGGTGCCCGATTGGGTCCGCACCCGGCTCCAACTGCGCCGGCAGCGGCGCGAGATTCTGGTGTTGGAAGAACGCCTCAGCGCCGTCGCGGTCCGCACTCCGGCCCCGTCCCCGTCCGACGCGCCGCGGCCCCTCTTCCCCGACGAGACGCTCTAGCCGCTCCCATGGCCGAGGGCACTCCCCTGATGCGCCAGTACGAGGCCCTGAAGGCAGCGCATCCGGACGCGTTGCTGCTTTTCCGCGTGGGCGACTTTTATGAGCTCTTCGGCGACGACGCGGTGGCGGCCGCTCCGCTCCTCGACATCGCGCTGACCAGCAGGGACAAGCAGAACGAACATGCGGTCCCGCTCTGCGGCGTGCCCCACCATGCCATCGCGGGCTATCTCGGCAAATTGCTGGCGGCGGGCAAGGCGGTCGCGCTGGCCGAGCAGATGGAAGAGCCGCGGCCCGGAGCGCTGGTGCGGCGCGAGGTGGTGCGGGTCCTGACGCCCGGCACCGTGCTCGACGACGACCTGCTCCCCGCGCGCGAGCACGCCTACCTGGCGGCGGTCCTCGCAGAGGGCGACGAGGCGGCGGTCGCGCGGGTGGATCTCTCCACCGGTGATTTCGAGGTGGCCGGCGCGCGGGGCGAGGCGGCGGCGGAATTGGCGGCCCAGGAACTGGCGCGCGCGGAACCGCGTGAAATCCTCGCGACCCCGCAATGGGCCCGGCCGCTCCCGCCGAGCGGCGTCCTCCGTCCCTGCGCGCCCGACGCGTTCGATCTGGACTCCGCCGATCGGGCGCTGAACGCACATTTCGGCGCCCAAGAGACTTGGAGCACGCTCCCGCCCATCGAACGGCGGTGCGCCGGCGCCATCCTGCGGTATCTCGAGCACACCCTCAAGGGACGGACGGCCGCGCTGCGGGCGCCGACCCGCTATGCGATTTCGGAGTTCGTGGGGCTGGACGAGACGGCGCAGCGCACCCTGGAACTGACGCGGGGCGCGGCCGGCTCGCGGCACGGGTCGCTCCTGTGGGCGATCGACGAGACCGTGACCGCCATGGGCGGGCGGTTGCTCCGGGAACGGTTGTTGCGGCCGTTGCGATCACGGCCTGCGCTCGAGGCCCGCTATCGTGAGATTGCCGCCTTTCTGGCGGAGCCGGAGACGCGCGCCGCCGTCCGGGACACGCTCCGAACGATCCAGGACGTCGAACGGGCCATCGCGCGCATCGCCATGCTCGCGTGCGCGCCGCGCGACCTCGTGCTGGTGGCCCGTGCGATCGAAGCCGGCGCCGCGCTCGCGAAAACGCTGCTCGGAAGCACCCACCCCGACCTCGCCGGGATGGGACGCGGATGGGAGGATTTCGGCCCCCTCACCGATCTGTTGATGCGCGCGCTGGTTCCCGTCCCGCCGCCGACGGCCCGCGAGGGCGGCGTCATCCGGGACGGGTACGACCCCGAACTGGATGCCCTCCGCGCGATCCGGAGGGACGGCAAAGGCTGGATCGCGCAACTCGAAGCGCGTGAGCGAGCCCGCACCGGCATCGAATCGCTCAAGATCCGCCACAATCAAATCTTCGGCTACTACATCGAAATCACCAAGGCCAATGCCGGCCGCGTGCCGGCGGAGTATCATCGCCGCCAGACGCTGGTCAATGCCGAACGCTACGTGACGCCGGAGCTGGCCGATCTCGAGGCGAAGGTGCTCGGCGCCGAGGAGAAAATCCGCGCCCTGGAACTCCGGCTCTTCGAAGACTTGCGCGCGGCCGCCGCGCGCGAGACCTCCCGGATTCAGGCGTACGCGCGGCGTCTTGCGCGGCTGGACGCGGCATCCGCGCTGGCCGATGCCGCGCAACGATACCGCTGGACGGCGCCCGCGTTGGCGGACGAGCCCGTCCTCCAGATCCGCGAAGGCCGCCATCCGGTGGTCGAGCGGCTCTTGCCCGCTCAACGCTTCATCCCCAATGACGTGGACATGGACGGGGCCGACACCCGCGTGCT